>CAYNDW010000113.1:0-12526 GCA_964395375.1 uncultured Cytophagia bacterium | reverse complement strand
CGATAGTTCCATTGTTCCCGTTGACGGTGGAGTCCAGCACCCTGGCGTCGGATTCATTGAACTTCCAAAGCGCAGCCAACCCCGGTTCATTGCCGTTCAAATTCTCACTGAGTCTGGCGGCAATTTGATTGCCCGTGAGAGCGGCATTCCAGATCCGCACTTCGTCGATCACGCCGGCAAAGGGAGAAAAAGCCTGGTTCGTCTCATGGGTGGCGCCGATCAGCAATGGCCTGGTGTTCGACACCGTATCGAATCGCTGGAGCGGTGTGCCTGGAGCGATCTCGATGAAACCGATGAACGGTATGAAAATACGAACGGGCGGCGTGGCCGCGATAAACGGAATCGATGTTTGGCCGACGAGCTGCCCATTGAGGTAGGAAAACATCCGGCCTGTGGCACGGTCCATTACACCGGTGAAACGGTACGTCGTGTTGAGCTGGATCGAGCCGGCGGCCGTGTTGACTGCTGTCTGACCAAACTGACTATCGGACGACGTAAAGTGCAGAAATCCTGAATCCGCACTGGATTTGCCCACCCAGAGCGTATAGGACCGGCCGCCGCTCCCTGTGCCGTCTCCGTTATAAATCAGCGGCATCCAGCTATTCGTAAACGCCTCGACCTTGAATGTAGTTTCAATGGTGAGGAACCGCCGGATATCCAGGCTCGCGCTGTCCGGTACTGTAATCCGATCGTCGCCATTCATGCGCAAAGCGCCGGACACGGCCGACGAGGTCTGCGGCCCTGGCGAGATGAGGTGCGGAGCCTGGTTGGAATCGAACAGGGTTGTGAGGGCGGGAAGGTTCTCGATCTGCGGTATGTACAGCGTCTGCGCCCGGCTATCGAGCGGGTTGTCCGTAAGATTCAATACCCGGAGGTTCGGAAGCACCGGCGAGACCGACGCGAGACGGACGGCGTCTGCTGCGACAAAACCGTTCGCAGTCCCCTCAAGCGTCACGCGCACCACACCGCTCTCTATGGTCAGAAAGCCCAGACTCTCCCACGGACGCCCACCCAGCAGGCCACCGGAGGGATTCAGGCGCTGGTTCACAGCCAGAGTGTCGATCGGAATCTCCTGGGCGTCGACCACGTCGATCGCCCGACCGAAGCCGTCCGACACACTATAGACGGCTTGCTGACTGCGGGCCTCCTGGGGTAGCCACGTCACGAACAATTGGTATGTTCCATCGTTCAAATTCTCAAACGTCCACTGTGCTTTGGCTGCCGTCCCGGAAGCCGGTGGTACAAACCGGTAGTCCCCCTCGAACGCGTTCTCGACCGGATTGATGTTGCGTTGGAACTCATTCGCCGCCACAAAGCCAGAATCACCGTCATCTACCAACCCCGCCCCCACGAGCGAGCTGATATCGCGGATATCGTTCCCTTCGAGGTAGAGCTGCTCCAGGTTGCCGAGTGTCGCCAGAGCGCTGATATCCACAAGCCCGCTGTTCGCAATGCTGAGAACACGCAGTGGTTGTACCAGGGCCAAGGCGTCGTCAAAGCCGGGGAATAACAGCCGTGCGGAAGACCCGGCCGGCGGTTGCCACGACAACACCACACCGATGTTCTCCGGTGGCAAACCCGTGACCTCATAACGCAGGCTATGAATGCCTTGTCCCGGTGCGATCACGAACGTGATGATCGAGCTCGACACCGACTGTTCCGTCCCGGATAAACCCAGCGCCGACGAACCGGCATCCCCCTCCTGGACCGCGATTTCAAGGGGGCCTTGCGCGCTTGCCCCTGAACTCATCGTCGCGAATGTCATGCGGGTTCCATCCCGCCGGGCGATGAATCCCGAGCCTTCCAGTTGTCCGTTCAGTTGCGACACCAGCTCATCCAGGCTGAGGTTGTCCTTCGTCTGATCTACGGTGAGCGTGACCAGCCGCGTCGCCTTCCCCTGCACAAGTGAAAACCGAATATCGCCGGTCAGCCGACCGTCGGCTGGTCCATCATTGGCGGCTGTGAGGACGGCAGACGGCTTGAGGGCCGCAGGGGTCTCCATATCGTCGATAAAGAACCGCGCTGCGGCTGTTTCCGGGAGGGACAGCGTGAAGGTCATATCGCCTGGCGCGTTCACCAGAAGCTGGCCGGTCCAACGTACCCCCAAGGTTCCCCCTAGATCCTCGAATCCCTGGAGTTGGCCACCAAATGTATTCGGCGCTCCGGCTTGAACATCCGTGCGCGTCGCAATCGGAGTCATGGCGGAAAAGTCAGGAAATTTGCTGGTCTCGACTCCCGTATTGAACTGGAAATACTCGCCTTCCAATACGCCGCCTGTCGTGGCGCTGGTCACGGTGAAATGGTCCAGGCTCAGGAACTCGATGCCGGGTATGGAATGGAGCGGCAGAAGATCGACCACGTCTGTCGCATCCAGCGCCAGCGCCTGTAGATCGGCAAGTCCGATGATGTCGCCGACGTTCAAGCCGCTGAGCACACGGCCTGGACGCAGCATGGAAATATCCGAGATGGAATTATTGGAAAGATTCAGGCTGCGCAGATTAATCGCATACTCCAGTCCCGTCAGGTCGCTGATCTGCCACGACCCAAGATCCAAGCGGGAGAGTTCTGCCAGATCGCTCGCGAACAGAGATCCGTGAAGCAGCGGCGCGCCGTCGAACCGCGTCGTAACCGGAAGGCCCAGTTCGCTGCCTATCGCAGCACGAAGAGCTGGGTCCGGAATATTGATCGTGGCATCGATCGGACGCTGCTGTTGACTCTGCACCTCCGAAGCCGCCGGCGGCAGGAATGTCTCGCTGATGAGGTCGAGATCTCGGATTTCTATTGATTCTGCGCGGAACGCGTCGGTTCCGCTGTCGCCGAAGAGCTGATCCACTCCGGAGTTTCCGACGATCAGGTCGTCCCCGTCGCCGCCGTGAATCATGTCGCGGTCGGTCTGCGTGTGGAGGCTTCCTAAGAGCGGAGCTTTGACGGCAATGTCGAAGTTCACCGCTGCGCTTCCGCCGGCAGGCGTGGGATCAAAGACCCGCAAGAAGTAGGTGCCTGACTCAAGCGCGCGCATATCGATCACGGACTTGCCTGCATCGAGTCTGGCGCCATCCCGGTCATACAGATCGGCCAGCACACCGCTGGTCCTGGTTGTGACTTCAAGCACGCTCTCATGCAGCTTGAGCGTAGCATCGCCGGCCCCGGTGAGGCGATCGAGCCGGATGGTGAGACGTGACTGGCCACTTGCCACTGCCGCACGTACACGCGCCGTGATATCGAGCGTGGTGATGCCGGATTGCTGTGGGAGCGACGCGCTGGTCACAAAAGCGGCCGCGGCAGCGACGTCGTCCCCGTTCGCAGTGAAATCGCCTTCCCGGTCGAGCACGCTCACACGCACGGTCGATGCCGGCGCTGTGACGTCGAGGAAGGCCGCAGTCTCGCCGAGTGCGCCCGTCGTGAACCACAATGAGGCACCGGCCGTAAAGAAGAGCTTGGCGGTCTCGCTCCCCGTCGCACTCTGCCCCTGCGCGAAGCCCAGCGTGTCAAATGCATCGAAACTCAGGCTCAGGCTGACATTGCTGCCCTTGTCGGCGACCGTCGAGAACGAAAGCCGGCCCACGCTCGCGTTGAAACCCGCCACGACTTTACCCGCCAGACCTGCGGCAACAATCTTGCCGTTCAGTAGCTCAACAAGCTGCGATGGACTCGTGAATAATTGTGTTTCGCCTGCGCCATAACTGATCTGCCCGATTGAGGTACCGTTGAGGCTGAATGTCAGCACATTGCCTTCGCCCACCACATGACCGTCAACAGTAGCAACATTGTCTGCCACGACGACCGCTGCGATTGGCGCCGCGGGGACGGCCGACAGGTTCTCCGGAGAAGCAGGGGCTCCGACAACAGAAGCCGGAGTCAGCAACAACGGGTTGATGCCGGCAGGAACTTCGATGACCTCAAATAGTTGCGCGCCCACGCCGTCGCCAACGTCCCCGGTCAGGAACAATCGTCCATCGAGGTCGGTGAGCTGACCCGGGGTGGTACCGGCAAGAAATGTTGCGAGCTTGCCCGTCCCGGCGGCGGTGCCGTCGCTGACCCACAGTTCCGGTTCCGTGG
This sequence comes from uncultured Cytophagia bacterium, assembly GCA_964395375.1. GTDB lineage: Bacteria > Zhuqueibacterota > Zhuqueibacteria > Zhuqueibacterales > Zhuqueibacteraceae > JABWAN01. Next base: position 8,467 of record CAYNDW010000113.1, on the reverse strand, counting down.
CGCCCGGTACGGTGAAAAATAGGCGGCCGCCTGAAGCCGTGAGCTGAGTCGGGGCAGCAGACAGCGCGGTCACAAGAGATGTGGCGAAGATCAGATTATTGAACTGGTCGACTCCCGTCTGCGTGACCCTCCACAACTCCGGCGATTGACCTGTTGGACTGCTGACGAAGAACAGGACATCGTTGTCTTGGCTGATTCCCCGCACCACGGTCAACTGCGAAACGTTTTCACTGCCCGCAGACTCCGCGACAACCGAGATGATGTCCCTGCCTGTGGCACTCTGCCCCTGCACAAAGCCAAGCGTGTCGGGATTCACGTCACTCCCGGCTGCACTTTGTCCGTCCGCGAATCCCAGCGTGGCGAGCGAGAAACCGGAATTGGGGATGTCCTGAAGAGTAAGAGAAGCCCCGTTCCCTTGCGCGATCGTCTGAAGACGGATCGAGCTTCCGTCCAGTGAAGCCAAAACGCCCTGCGGGAGGACTTGGTTCAGTCCGGCGACGATGCCTTGGGGGTCCAGCGTTCGATCGGCCAAGAAGTCGCGCCCTTCATTGACCTCCTGCAGCACGCCGTTCACCGATATCATAAATCGCACGGCGACGTCCGGGAACGTGGTAAGCGCCGGTAATGCCGAACCGGCGATCACGGCCGGATTATCAGCCGCATCGAAGCCAAGCCGCAGGGTAACCTGACTGCCTGTGGCCACGGTCGAAAAGGATATCCGGTTGTTGACGGCATCAAAACCGACGGCGACCTGGCCAGCCAGTCCTGACACAGCGGAAATTCTCGCATTGAGAAAATTCACAAGATCGATCGGCGACGTAAAAAGCTGCGTATCCGCTGCAGAATAGGAAATCCGACCGGCAGGGAGACTGTTATTGTTGATGAAGAAGTCCAGTGTATTCGCCCCGCTGACCTGCCCCAGAGGAGGCGGATCACCGGCAGCGGTGATGACGGCTGGCGCGAACTGCTTCCTCAGCCAGGAGAGCTCGCCCTGCTGGCTGACATAGAACTGCGTGCCGGCGAAGCCGGTCAACTCTATCGGCGCTGCGATCGTCGTTGCCCCGCCCGCGACAAGCACTGGAAACGCTTCATCGGTCGCATCGGCCTGCCACAGGATACGGGTGCCGCCCGGCAGGACGGACCCGGTAGCGTCGACGGCGAGCGCGGAGAAGAAAACGGAATCGGGGAATACGACCGACTCACCTGTCGGCGACACAGAATCCGGATCGACACCGACACGGGCCGGGACCGCGCTGCTGTCGAGCGCAAAGGTTCCGGCTGTGGTGCCGTCGCTCACCCACACTTCCCGACCGTGACGGTCACCGGCCGAACTGTTGGGCACTGTCGAAACAAGCGCCGTGTCATCGGCGACAAAATAGAGTCGCTCCCCGTCGGTCGTGAATTGATTCGCGTTGAGGGGCAGCCGCCCCACCTGAGTTCCACCGAGGGAGGTGACCAGGTCGACCTCAACGCGCCGGGTGCCCTGCGCCGTTCCATCCGTCGTGAACAGCTCCACCGAGCCGGTGACTTCGTTTGCATTCGCCGTGAAGAAAAGGCTGCCGCCCACATTGATTAAGTTGGCAGGATCCGAGAACGGGCCTACGGAGGACAGGATTTCCAGTGGGACTGTGCCAGTCGCCGTTCCGTCGCTCACCCATAGAGTCTTCCCGCTCGAGCCATCATCGGGAATCGCAATGAAGAAGAGCTTCCCACCGGCCGCGACCAGGCGCTCCATATCAAGAGGCCTCGGGGCCGCAAGCACATCCTGTCGTTCAACAGCCAATCGCAACAGGACACGTTCTAGCGCCGCCGGATCGGCTGCCTGATCGAGGAAGGCGCCGAGATCGAACTCGAGAATATTCACGTCACCGGCAACGGAGGTGAACGTATCTGACGGACTCAGGCGCTGAACCGGTTCATAGCCCGGCGTCAGGATTATGGCGTTACCGGACTTGCCGTCCCCCAATGTCGCAAAGCGGAACCAGCGTTCACTTTCTCCCGGGGCCAGGCTCCATGTAGAGACCGCCGGACGACCGGTTCCCTCGTCCACCAGAAAATCTCCACTGCCCGTGACCGTAAAATTCGTGAGGATTTCGAAGCGTGGGGGCAGATCGAACAGCTTAGGTGTACCGGGCACGACATAGACGCGACCGGCTCCCGTCACAATTCCGTCGATCACCCCGTTTACATTGGCGGCTCCAATCAGCAGATCATCAATCCCGTCGTGATTGAGATCGGACGAGGCGCGTGTCGGCAGAGTCCCGAACGCATCGAACTCGAATTCACCCTTGAGTTTCAGATCGGCTTGGCCGAGAACCAGCTTCTGCCCTTGCAGATCCGTCACGGAAAAGAATACCGAGACCCGCCCCTCGTCGTTCCGGTCCAACACTTGACCGTCTTTCTTCAGAAGGCGCGTCGGCTCCCCGATGACAAGATCCATTCGACCGTCATCGTTGAAATCCCCGGCGGTCGCCTGCAGAGACCCCTCAAAGACGGCGCCGGGCGACAATGCGGCTGCGCCATCACGTGAAAGGGTAAGCGCTGCTTTCATCGGCGTGAGAGCCGGGTCCATCGCCACGCCCCCGAAGAATATAAACAGCCCGCCTGAGGAAACATCTTCGCGCGCGCTCGCCAGTACGATCTCGTCATAGCCGTCATGATTAAGGTCGCCGACGACAGACAGCCGTCCGATTCCATTGGGACCGAGGTTGATAAGGGCATCCGGCCTGCTCGACGTGGCATTGGGGGGGAGATCAAGATTGACGACTCGCAGTCCGGTGGGAGTAGACCGTCCCTGAACAAGCGCAGCCACATTCGATATGCGGTTGACCACGACCAGATCATCCAGCCCGTCACCATTCACATCGCCTGGAATGCCCACTTCGAATACGCTTGCCAACAAACTTGACCTGAACTCTACGCCGGCATTCTGAGCACCGGCCAGAATGGCAGACGAGCTGAACAGACGCCCGACGACGTTCGAACTGAATTGCCCGAATATCAGCACGTCTTCCCCTGGTTTACCGTCGAACTCCAACACGTTCACCGAGGTACTGGTCTCGGCAAAGCTGCCGCTGAGTGTCATCGTTCGCACGCGGGTCTGGCCCGGACGCTGCTTGACGGCGTCGACCCAGGCCTGATTCAGCGTGCGAGGCAACTGCTCCAGTTGGGTCGTCGGTGTGCCGAAATCCCCGTCGCTGAACAGCATCGTGATGGTAAGGACACCGCCCTGCACACGGTGAAAGACGAGATCCGTGATGCCATCCCTATCGATGTCACCCAATCGATTGACCACATGCCCGAGGGATGCCGTATCGATCAGGACCTCTGCCCGGGTGCCGATCCCCGTCAGGCCTGCGAGTTCGACCGGCCCGAGCAAGAGATAGGCTGTCTGTTCGCCTTCGACCAGCACATCGTCGAGCCCGTCACCGTTCACGTCCCCGACGACGCGCGCCTGCGCGAGCCCCTCGTCGGCCGCCATGCCTTCCAGCGCAAATGCTTCTCGAATCTGCGATGACACCACACCTGGTTCCACATCACGCAGATCGAGACCGGTTCGCCCAAAGGAAGTCGAGGTCGACACTGTCGGGGTTGACAGGTCAAAGCTGAATATCTCCTGCCTCTGTTGCGGACCGGTACTCGTCGAATTTCCTGGAGCAGTATCCGGGACCGGCGTAATGGGCAGCCCACGGAATATCCTGATCAGACTGCCGAGTTGGTCGGCCACAGCCAAGTCGGCAAACCCGTCGCGATCCGGATCGCCGATCGATAAAAACTGCGCCCTCGCAGCGCCGGGGGCATCACTGAAGACCGGCCTGCCGGCCTCAAGAATCAGATCCGGGTTTTGCAAGCCGATTGCAAGCTCCGCGCGTGTGCCGCCAAACGTCACCTGCGTCACCTGGTGGAATACGAAAGCGCCGGACTCGTCAAGCTTGGGACTGTCGTCAAACCGCACAGCGGCCAGATCGTCAAAACCGTCCTTATTGAAGTCGCCGATCCCGCGCAGCTGCGCGACACTGGACAGACGGAATGTGTCACCCGGCAGCAGGCCGCTGACAAACGTGTTTCTGCCGAACACCAGCAGACTTCGATCGGGCCCGGCCAGAATGACATCTGCCACTCCGTCGCCATCGACATCTCCCGCAGCAACAGGTGCGAGATTCACAAATCCTGCTGAATCGGTAAAGGTGCGGAAATCGAACGGCGTGCCGCCGCCTTGAGCCGTCACCGGAGCCGCAAACCCCAAGCGGGAGGCAGACGTCTGTGTCTGTGTAAAGAGGCCGAATACTCTGGTCTGATCGATGGTCCGCCCAGTCACCGTCAACGAAGCGCCTGTCCCGACCTGGGTCGAACGAAACGCAATCCGCGTCCCGTCCACGGCAGCATTCCCATCGGCGTCGGCAAGGAATGCCACCACCTTCGTGGCGCCACTCCCTAAACGCGCATTGATCAGGTTCACCAGATCTTGAGCGCTTGAATTGTTCTGCGTCTCTTGCGAAGAGATCGACACACGCGCCACAAATCCCTGACTGTTTGAGATGGTAATTTCATGGAAGCGCGTCACGGGGAAGTTCAATGGCGGCACGGGCTGCGCAACGGCAAGACGCCCGTTGCTCGGGACGTCGGCAGACCCGGTGGCGATGGCGGGCGTTTCCGCAACCCCCGCGCGTCCGAGCAGCAGCCGAAGCTCTGAATCGGTCACGAGTGCCATGTCAGCGATGCCGTCACCCGTCACGTCTCCGACACCGGCAACCCGCCGGCCCGCCCCTGTCGCCCCGACGTCGAATTTCGTCACGGCATTGTCCGGCGTGAACCCTCGAACGTTGACCTTCACGTCGTCGACATACCAGCCCTCGCCATCGTTAAAAAACTGATCGACCGAATTGAACGTGAAGGTGATTGTGATTGTTTGTCCGATGTAACTCGTCAGATCGAACTCGATGGCACGCCACCCATCGAGGGTATCAGGCCGGAAACTGCCGTCGGCGTTGACGGTGTCGACAAGTAGTCCTCCCGCCACATTCGTCGCTCCTGCCAAGGGCAAGCCGTTGACGAGTATCTGCGCCACGTCAATGCCGGGTACGTTTTCAGTCTGGAGGAAATAGTTGAATGAGAGTTCCGCGCTGGCGAGTCCCGGCCGGAGCGTGATGCCGGGGCTCGTCGCCTGCCCGACACTCGGACTTCCATTGCTCTCGGCAAAAGTCCCGCCGCCCGTCCCGTCGAAGTTTTCCCCCGTTCCGAAGTAAAGGGCGCCGTTTTGGAGCAGATCGCCGGGCGGAATGCCGGCATCGAAAACTCCTGAGTCCCGACCGGTTGAAAAGTGCCAGAGCACCGTGGTGCCGGTATTCTGGCTCGGGTCAGGATCGGGGTCCCGGACCCAGCCGCTCGGCGCGCCGGTCTCGGGAACTCCCAGAAAATGCTCATCGAAAACCGTTCCTGCCGCCGTCCACTCCTGAGGACTCCGCCCTTCGAACAGGAAGATTCCCGCTGCCGTCGAGACGGCCAGATCGTCCATCCCTCGCCCGTCTACCGAGATATTGCCGGCGTTGGCGACACGCAATTCTCCAGGCGCGAAACCACGGAAGACCAGATCGGCTTCCGCAACGATATCGACTACCGTGCCGAAGCTCCCCCAGGTGTTGCGACCGAAGAGGACGTAGACTCCGTCGGTCTTGGCATCCACTCCAGAAATCGCCACCGCGATATCGTCGAGGCCGTCGCCATCGTAATCGCCGGGCGTACCGATCATGGCCTTCGGCCCAGCACCATCCGATTGCAACGGCGCCGGCGAGCGGAGCAGCACCGTCGGCGCTGCGGGGTCAACCAAGGCGCCGCTTCCAAAACTCACACGCGCGTAACTCTTGCCGTCCGGCGCGTTGTCGCGTACCCGGAAGATGACATCCTCGCGGCCGTCATCGACACCGCTCACGACGCCGATGTTCCCCAACGGAATCACGACCGGCTGGCCTCCATCGGTGCCCTGCACTGAGATCGGCAGCCCGGTAGTATCCAATGCGATCGCCGCGTTACCGGAAGGCACCTCGATGGTTTGCCCCAGGGGGTTCACGAACTGTATCTGATAACGCACTGCCTCGCTGGTGGCGCGGGGACGCACATGCAACAGGTAATGTTCCGGTACCCCTGTAAAGCGCTCGATCGGCGTCAGCTCAAGCGCGTCCGGATTCGGATCGGCATCGACGGCGGGAAACAAGAAGAAATCGAGCAATTGTTCGGGATCTATCGGCGCCAGCTTGCCAGTCGTCGGGCTTTCCACGACGACCTGCACCTTGAGCATGTCCGGCGTCAATAGGGCAAGCGAGCTTTCACCATATCGATTCGTTGCCGTCGGCGTGGCGATCCGATACCAGTCACCGCGATCGCCATCGTGCAGCGTGAAGCCGGCGAGCGTCGTCCCAGCCTTGACGGCCGGCAAGGCAGCCGCGAAGAGAAACTCATCATTCAGCGCCGTGACCCCGTTGCGGGTGATGAACTCCAACGCATCCGGCTGGATGGTGGTATCACCCACCAGCAAGTCGTCACCAGGGCCGCCAAGGAGGATGTCGTTCCCCCCTCCGCCCATGATCAGATCGGCGCCCGTGCCGCCGTCGATCCGGTCGTTCAATGCCCCGCCGAACAGTCGATCGTTGCCGGGTCCGCCATCGATCTCGAGCGCGCCGATGAAGGCTCGCTGCTCGAAATCGCCGGGATCGATGCCCCACTCGCTGTTCACGTTCGGATATTGAAACTCCGGAGCGCCGTGCACGACGTCGTCGCCGCTACGGGTGTTGATGACGGTATGCTCGACGCTTCTGGTTTGATAAAAGGCATACTCTTGCGTGAAGACCGCCGAGCCAGGCGAGAAGGGCACGAACCCCAATATCGATACCGCCGCATCGGTCGCATCAGCGCGCAACTCCAGCCCCCGTAGCGGTACACCATCCAGGAACTCAACCAATGCGCTGAGACGTAAAACCCCGTCCGGAAACTCCACCGTAATCGCATCCGATCCGAAGCTTGCGTCGAGGGCGGCCTGCAGGTCCCGGGCGAGATCGGTAATGTTCCGATTGGTCCCGTCGCCCTTCAGTACAATGTCCTTAAAGTTGCCGCTTGCAAGCCGCAACCGGAAGTGCGCATCGACCAGGTTCTGACCCGCATCGCGCAACTGACCGTTGGCGGGAGCCTGTTGCGTAGCGGAGACAACCTCCCGTTCAACGGAGAATTCCTGGTTGGCGATGTCCCAGGCGAGCGATGTGAACTCGTAGCGGTGCAGGAAGCGGTTCCAGCGGATGGCAACATCGTCCGGCACGGGCTGGCCGAGCCGGTCGAGATCACCGCCCAGGAACAACACCCGATCGTCGCCCGAACCGCCGTCAAACAGATCATTGAACGTCGGGATAAAGGTCTCATCCATTCCCTTGATGAACGGCAGGCCGTCGGGAATGAGTTGGAAGGTGTCGTCGCCTTCACCGCCGAACAGCAGATCTTCCGCCTGGCGGTCAGCTCCGCCCGTCAGCACATCGTTGCCTGGCCCGCCGAAAATCCAGTCTTCCCCGGCGCCACCCGAGAGAACGTCATGGCCCTGTCCGCCGACAATAATGTCGCGGCGGACGGCATCTGAACGGCTCCCTTTCCTGACTTCCACGGGCGAAGTACCGTCCGCGAAATCGAAGGTCAGGTCATACAGGGTCGGGATTCTGTTCGGCGAATCAACCCGCAACAGAAATTCACTGCCGGCAGACAGTCCTGCCAGGCTGATACTCGCCGTTTGCTTGCCTGCGACATCGAGGACCGTGTGTCCGTCAGATCCGACCTGCGGCGCCAGCTCATATCGTACGGCCGACGTGCCTGACACCCGGGCAAAGTATCCGCCCGCCCCGAGGCCGTCGAGGCTCACGGTCAGAACCCGCGTATCGGTCGCTTCAATCGAGCCCAGCACCGTGCCATTGCGATCCAATATTTCAAGCCTCAGCGCATCCCCCGTTGCCTCCTTCACGAGGTTAATCGCATCGGACGAGCCGGCTGCCTGCTCTAAGCTGAAACTGAACACATCGATGTCATTTGTGTTGTGAATCGAGAGACCTCTCACCCTGGCCAGATTTTGAATCTGGTCAAGGGCGAAGGCCGTCGTCAACGTGTCGTGCGTCTCGATCGTATCCGTGGAATCCGGCGACAATTCCACGAGAGCCAACCTGACCTGCGCATTCGGATCGCTCGCGTCGAAGAGCGCCAAGCCGAGCTCGTCGAGACCGGAGCTGCTCGTGAGCACAAGACGGGCCTCTGCGGTAGGAACCTTCGCCAGCGTAAATCGATACCAATCCCGGTCATCGGGGTTATCGATGGTGAGGCCCGTAAATGTCGTGCTCAGGTCCGCCGTGAGATCGGGGGCACCATTAATCACGGGATGGGCCAAGTAGAGAGGATGGGCGAAGTCGCTGCTGTCGTTTCGCTTGACGAAACCAGCCGATTC
>CAYNDW010000112.1:0-12534 GCA_964395375.1 uncultured Cytophagia bacterium | reverse complement strand
TATATTTTCATCGTCAAAAATCTCACGCTCAACTGCCGCGGCGTATTCGTCATGCTCGGGCGCAGGTTGAGCTTTCGCGTTTTCTTCTTCTGGTTCAACGCGAAGCTTGGGGCCTTGATGCAGAACCAGTGGGGAGGAAGCGCCGAGCACGAAGGCAACGACTTGCAACTGAAAGTGGCCCGTGTTCGGCGTGGCAAAATCGAACACCAACCGCTGCTCCGTTTGCGACTCGCGCAATAAACAAGTTTGCGCCGCTAACAACCCGGCCTCCAGCGTGCTCAAATTCGTTGCGTGAATCTGCACGCAGAGCCGGCGCGGCGTGAATTCCCAAATGACTTCGGCTAACGTGCAAAGAATCTCGGCACGCACGGTTTTATCACATTCCCGCGAGTGCATTTCTGCCGGCGCGAGCGGCGCAAACCGCGCCGATTGAATCTGCAAAGACACTTGCTTCCTGCTCCTTCTGCATTGCTCCTGCCGGTTCTGCACGACAGATTAAAGTTATTGCAGCTCATACCTGCCATAAATCACGCGCACCGGAATGCCTTCTATTTCCTCGGGCACGCCGGAGAGCTGCGTTTCGTGATGGCGCACATGCAAGCGCACGGCAATCTGCTCGTGCGCGGCCTCGGGATCAAGCCCGAAGTCGATCATGCTGACTTCGGGATGATCCAAGAAGCGCGCTTCCAGCGCAAGGCGAGCTTTGCACGCCCGCTTCCACCATTTTTCTTTGGCGTCAATCATATCATAAGTTCGAGGTTCAACGCATTCAGCACGGCGCTCATGTCATTCGCTAGTGCGCGTTCGGGCGCATCGCTGCCTGCAAAGTGCAAACCGACCGCGGCCCTAGTATTTACCTCTAACCACCACGACCCGGAATCGCCGCCTGCGCTCACTTCCGTAACGCCGTTCGCCGGCTCAATCGTCACGACATTGCGAATAATACGATCGCGATTATCATAACGCATTTTGGCAACGCCTTCCACTGCGGTCACCAGGCCGCTGGTAATCCCGGTGCGTCTTCCGGATTTCACGACGCTCATGCCCAGTTGCGGCGCGACCACACCAGTGACTTTGCCCAAGCCATATTGTTCGTTCATGATCGCGCGGCTGCCGTCCAGTTTCGCAACTGCAGCATCGAGGTTTGAAGCCATTGCGTCTCGGTCCAAAGTTGCCACCGTATCGACATAAGAACCGCCATCGCCGCGGCCAGCTTGGTAAATGCGTTGGCCGCGTTTGGCCCACCAACTGCCCACAAGCACATGCCAATTACTGAGCAACATGGCTTCACCGCTGGCGCGATCAACCACTGCGCCGCCCAGAGTGGCGTAGGTATTGTGATGTTCATCCGAAATACTGATGCCGCCGCGCATGACTTCCACGCGTTGCGCACGCACATTGGTTTGGGTTCGACGCCAAGCGCTCCGCCAGTGCAAATGATAATTTCCTTCCGGAACATCAGTTCTGAAACCGCCAATCGTGGCAGGAATCATCTGCGTGCGGCCCTGCTCGGTCGCGTTTTCCAAAGCCGAGCCTGAGAGTTTTTCGCGCACGTGAATGCGAACCGCTAAGTCGCTTTCATCGCGTGCGCCATCACGCAGAGGGAATCCGAAGTCGATCAGTTTGATGTTGGGATCAAAAAGGAATTGGCGGGCTGCTGCGCGCACGGCCAATTGTGCGTGCGCTAGGGTTTTGCTAGTCAAATTCATTTTTATCGTCCTTATAAAAAAATCACCACCGGTCGTAACGGCCGGTGGTGATGGTTATGCTCCTGCTGGCACATTCGTGTTTATTCGTAAATCTGAAAACGAATGCCCGTGTCAACTTGCAAGCCGGGGGCCGGGAACAACAATCCGGGATCGATGTCGATCACTTCACGTGCGAAACCGGCGAACGGCGGCGCGCTATTCTTTTTGCCGTTTACATCACAGCCAAAGATGCGCGCGCAGATGTTCATTTCGTAGCAGGCTTCGTCGCCGCTTTTTGCCGTGAATTTAAACACATCCACTGCAAAAGGTACGAACGGTGTGAAGTTGCCGCCTTGGGTCACGTTCAGATAATTGGGACCCAAGTTCCAAGTATCCAAGTTGCCGGTGCTATAGCGGACCTCGTAAGGCAAGCCAAATCCGGAGAGAATATCCGCAGCCGAGGGCGCACCCGGGCCAAACGGGTTCAGGAGTAGAATCGTGACCACATAAGCGTCTTCGCCCACGCGAATCACTTGATGCGGCAACAACGGTGAATCCTGAAAACCGGCGGGCGGAATCGATTGCGCGCCGATTTGAATGGGGCCGACGGCGAGAACATCCCACCAATCCTGCGGCTCCGCGACTTCTTTGCGCGCGTTCATTTTGGCCTCGGTGAGCGCAGCATGAAGCTGACTCTCGTAGTAAGCCTTTACTTGCGCCGCCGTCACTTTGCTCTGCGATTGCAGTGTGGTTTGGACCGTCCCGTGTTCGAGCTTGGGAACTCGGAGTTTGGAAGTTGCATTCCCGTTGCCATTCGGCTTCACGAGCAACTCTTCCAAGGTTTCGGTTTGAGCGTACATGGTACATCTCCATTGAAAAAAGGGTAAAGAATGATCGGATAGTCTAGGAGCACATCCTGGTTGAATCCCGCCACAGTCATAGTTTGCGCGGTGTCAAAAGAGGGCGATCCTGCCTAATCCATCCGTGGATTATATGAATCGTGACGGCGTGTGCCACGCCGCCGCGTTTTCTTTCGAAGTCTTTTCATTCCACACCGCGGCCATGAAGGCCGGCGGTGTGGTTCGTGATACTCGGTCGTTGCCTATTCGTAAATCTGAAAACGAATGCCCGTGTCAACTTGCAAGCCCGGAGCTGGGAACAACAATCCGGGATCGATGTCGATCACTTCACGTGCGAAACCGGCGAACGGCGGCGCGCTATTCTTTTTGCCGTTTACATCACAGCCAAAGATGCGCGCGCAGATGTTCATTTCGTAGCAGGCTTCGTCGCCGCTTTTTGCCGTGAATTTAAACACATCCACTGCAAAAGGTACGAACGGTGTGAAGTTGCCGCCTTGGGTCACGTTCAGATAATTGGGACCCAAGTTCCAAGTATCCAAGTTGCCGGTGCTATAGCGGACCTCGTAAGGCAAGCCAAATCCGGAGAGAATATCCGCAGCCGAGGGCGCACCCGGGCCAAACGGGTTCAGGAGTAGAATCGTGACCACATAAGCGTCTTCGCCCACGCGAATCACTTGATGCGGCAACAACGGTGAATCCTGAAAACCGGCGGGCGGAATCGATTGCGCGCCGATTTGAATGGGGCCGACGGCGAGAACATCCCACCAATCCTGCGGCTCCGCGACTTCTTTGCGCGCGTTCATTTTGGCCTCGGTGAGCGCAGCATGAAGCTGACTCTCGTAGTAAGCCTTTACTTGCGCCGCCGTCACTTTGCTCTGCGATTGCAGTGTGGTTTGGACCGTCCCGTGTTCGAGCTTGGGAACTCGGAGTTTGGAAGTTGCATTCCCGTTGCCATTCGGCTTCACGAGCAACTCTTCCAAGGTTTGGGTTTGAGCGTACATGCTACATCTCCATTGAAAAAAAAAGTAAAGAATGTTCGGAAGGTCTAGGAGTACATCCTGGTTGAACCCCGCCACAGTTATTTTTTGCGCGGTTTCAAAAGAGGGCGGTGCTGCCTAATCCATCCGTGGATTATATGAAACGTGAATTCGATTACAGAGGACTCACGTGTTTTCGCTTCATGCTGTTGCTGCTTTTGCTTTTCATCTCTAAGGACAACTTCTAAACTTTTATTCTCTCGTTTTGTTTAAACTTTTTTTGCAGTCATGTTTTCTGCTTTTGTTTCGCATGCTGCTTTTCGAGATTCACCAACATAGACAGAGGCCGAGGGTATTTTCTCTCACTGAGGGTTCATCTAAAAATAACTTCCCGAGCGAAAGTAGTCCCCGCCTCGCGTGGGCGGTTGGTGAGGCAGCGAACTTCAGTGTTCCATCAATGCCCCACAAGGGGGCAAGGCTACGCCGAACTCGGGGAGTAATTTTTAGGCGCGCACTAATTTGAAGACCCCTGAAAAACTCAAAACTACAAAAGAACGCTTTAGAATTGCGGGGTTCATGCATATCTTGCGTTGTCGAAGTGTAGGCTTTTTGCACAATCGGTTCTGCCACTGCTTTTGCTTTATCCGCATACTGTAGAATCCGCTTTCAAAAGCTTTTGGTTGCGACTCGTCCGAGTTGTGATATTCACGGCGCTAAACTGCAAAAAGAGCATCTATGATGACCTCCCTTCATTTGAATAATCGCCAAACCTTCTGGGCGTGGGCCCGTGCTACTTGGTTAGGCTGGGTGCTCGGCGTGCCCAGCATTATCGTGCTCGCGTTGTTAGGCGAAGCCGTTGGTATCGGCGGCGCGCAGGTTTTAGTGGGCGCGGGCATGGGAGCGGGCCTCGGACTCATGCAAAGCCGTGCGCTGCGCGGTGTGCTCCCACGGCCGGTTTTATGGTTTTGGTCGTGTGCCCTCGGGCTTGCGCTGCCGTTCCTCGTAGCGGACCTCGCTAAAGTCGCGGAGTGGAATATCACGTACTCGCTCTACATCTGCGTTGCGCTCGGCGGACTTATCGTGGGTATATGGCAAGCGTTGCTTTTGCGCCCACGCTTTTTCAACACGGTATGGTGGGTCGTTGCGAGCGTTGCGGGATGGGCTGCGGCCTCAGGAATGGCTGCGGCCGCGGATTCGCTCTCACGCTCGCATTCAGTTCGAGGGCTTGCGGGAGCTCTTTTGTATTTGGGGATTGTCGCCAGCGGAGGGCTGGTGCTCGGTTTCTTCACCGGAGTGGCGCGAGCTTGGTTGCTGCGGCATAAACTTGCAACGTAACACGTAGAATGAAACGCTAACTTTTCACGAAGGAAAACGAAATGACCGACATTCTTTTAGCATTGACCCTCGGCGTTGTTGCCGGCGCTATCGACATCATTCCCATGATCAAACGCAATGTGCCAAAATTCTCCATCGGGTTTGTCTTTGCACAATGGGTGGTGCTGGGCTTGTTGATTCCATTCGTGAATTGGAAAATTCCATCGTGGCTCAAGGGCTTGATCATCGGCGAACTGGGCATGATTCCCGTTATGATTCTGACCTATTACCGTAACAAGCAAGCCCTCCCCTCGATTATGATCTTCGCCGCAGTTTTGGGTATTGGGCTGGGCATTGCGGGCGCAAAATTTATTGACTGATCGGCTTTTGCCTTTATTCCAAACTACGGCTTCGATCCCGCCACCAAAAACTTCCCGACGTACAATAACTCTTCCACGGTTGCGAGCTTCCAATAATATAAACCGGGCAAAAGCTTTTTGCGAAAAATAAACGGGCCCGCGGATACGGAAGCTTCGAACACGACCTCTTCGCGGTTGTTCAAAATCTGCAAGCGCAGCGTGTCGATTGTTGCGGCCTGCCACTCGAAAGTAATTTCCTCGCGCATGGTGCTGCCGTTTTGAGGCGCACGCACCACCAAGCCCGCGGAACGAGTTTCACCCTCAAGCAAACTTTCCAAATCGTGAGCGACTTCGAAATTGGCGGCGTACAAATCCACGGGCGCGCGCGGCGGCTCGGGCAGGCGCAACGTATCGCGCGCGGCGGTAGAGGTTGAATCAACACGCGCGGGCATTGACTCTGCTTGTGGCGAACTTGCTTCATTGCGCGCGCGTAACTGCATGAGGGCGTAGACCGCAATTGCGCCTAAAAACAGCCCCGCAGCCAAGCGGAGAAAACGCGGCGTCCCATTGCTCGCTGCGCTCTTTTTCTTATCGAAAAAAGGGTGCGCGCCAAGCTCCTCATAGTTTATTTCACGCACGACTTCGTGCAGTTCGAACACCGCTTCTTTGCAAACGGAGCAGGTTTCCACATGGCCCGTTACTGCTACGGGCAAGCGCGCGGTTTGGTCCAGCTTCAATGCGTCGACATAAAAGGCGACGGCCTCGTCGTGCAAATGCCCGTCGCGCGTGAAGAACGCAGAGGTTTCAGCGTGGTGGAGAGACTTCATGAAATGGCCGCGAAATTTATCGTGAGGGTCGTACATCGTCCTAGTCGTATATATGCAGCATGGCGGGTTAAATGGAAAACCCGTTGCTGCCGCTTTAATCTAGGCGATCGCCGGCGCGGTGCGGCGATTCTGTTTCTGCGTATTTTTGCCAGAGTATTTTCAGCGTGTCGCGATCATAACTGGCGCGGCCGGCTCCGCCATTCAACAAGGCAATGATCTCTTCCGTTTTTAGACTGATCCATTTGCGCAACGCATCCGGCGAGTTGGCTTTGCCTTCGCAGCGATTGAGAATGGGCGTGGCCCGGGCATACACTTCTTTGTCCGGCAGGTCTTCATAATCGCCGCCGAAGTGCGCGAGCATGGTTTGCACGTCCGCTTCGGAGCAGAGCGGATAGCATTCACGCAGCGCCACGGCCTTGAGCGAGAAACGAAAACAGAGGCCCAGGCACAATTCCAACTTTGCGCGGGCATGGCCGAAAAGCTGCAAAATAGTTTTCAGGCGGCGAACTTCTTGCGTGATGACGGCACGATGCAAGCCGCGCTCGTCGGCATAAGCGGCCTGCACTTCATGCAACTCTTTGCTGCGATCAATAAGCGTTTCGCGTTTGGCTTTGCGCCGCAGTTCGAGGCAGAGGTTATAAACCACTTTCGAGAAGTAGGTGACGACGTACGCGGAGTAATTGTATTGCGCCTGCATGTTGCGCAACTTGCCGCGCAGCAAAAGTTCATTGATCGTTTGCACAATATCGGCTTTATCGTCGGGCGCAAAGAAGCCCGAGGCCACAAACTTTTGGACAATGATGTTAATCGTGGTTTGATAGCGGAGGAGCAGTGCGCGCGGGTCGTGATAAAGAAGCTGCACGTCTTCATCGTTGCGACTAGGCATAAACGGCCTTCAAAAAGAAGGCTGTGCGAGGCACAGCCGGAAGTTGCGCAGAAGATCTTTTGCGGGAGAACGGTGAGGTGCGCGGGTTAAAAAACGCAAGCACATTTTCCAACGGTACGGGTGAGGGGGTGGCCCTCATCCTACTTTGCCGAGCAAGACCATTTGGTCGAGCGTGGGCTTGGCGCTGCCGCCTTTCGGCTCAATCGTGACAGCGAACGCGGAGATTTCGGAGGCGTCTTGCGGCAGGTTGCTCATATCAATAATGCCAAAGCCGCTGGCATCAACTTGAAACACGCCGGCAGCAACCGGGCCGGCGTTGCCGATGTACCACAGTTGGTAATCTTGATCTGCGGCTAAGGCCGGCAGTTTATCCGTCATGAAATAGCCCCGGCCTTGTTCGCCATCCACCAGTGCGGCGCCGGTGCCGGCGTGTTCGGCTTTCGTGTTATTTAATGCGATGATGAGTCGCCGAGGCTTTTGCAAAGTTTTTTCGACTTGCACATGGAAAGCGAGCTTGAGTTTTAAATTCTCCACTTCTTCCAGGAGCGCGGCGATGCGGTGTTGTTGGTTCCAATAGCCGTAGCCGACGGCGAACAATAAAAAAACGGCAGCCCAGGCCAGCGAGCGCATGGCGCTTTGTCGAAAAGTTCTTTGCGGCAGCTCGCGTACGGAGGCCATTGCGTGTTTGGTTTTTGGCATATTTCCCGACTTGCTCTCTGCGGAGATGACGTTCAAAATGTTTTGTTTCAAATGCGCCGGCGGAGTTTGTTGTGGCAAAGCATAGGGCAGCGCCAGCATGATCCGCCGCGCTTCATCAAAAGCGGCGCGCGCCTCTACGTCCCCAAGGGACAGACGTTTCGCAAAAGCTGCGGACTCGGTCGCCGTCAAGGTGCCAAGCACAAAACCTTCGGCTTGCATTTGCATGTGCTCGTCTGTCATAATCCATTCCGTGAAATATCGCGTTACGCCGCCAAGATTTCAGTTTCTTCCGAACCTACAATTAGAAACAAACAGCCGTTTTTGGTATAAAGGGCTTGATGCAATGAGCCACCGGTCATGCGTTGATAGTCGCCGGATTGCAATTCGAGTTCACCCGAGCACACGTCGCCGGAAATCACATAACATTCTTCGTATCCGCCGTGGCGATGCGAAGGGAACCATGAGTCCGGCTGCATGCGCACCAAGAGGGTGGCGTAGCCGGTGGCGTGATCTACAAAGAGGTTTTTATACGAGACGCCTTTGAGGCCGGGGTCGATCCAGTCGCCTTCTTCCGCGCGCAGAATGTAAAGCGCGGCTGCGGGAGGCGCTGCTTGCGGTAAAGTTTTTTCAACTTCCGTGCGATGCGACTCGTCTGTAATCGCCGCCAGAATGCACGACTTTACGTCCGGAGGCGCCGCTTGCAGTTCCCCGGCATAAGGCATCGCGCGCACGATCCGACAGACTTCCTGCAAGAGGGCCTGCGTATTTACGTCGCACGCGAGCGCTTCAAGCTCCTGCGATGATCCCGTCGTCGTGCCGGTCAAATACTCGAATAAAACTTCTGCTTTAGCTTCCATCGCTATGGTTGCAACAATGCCTACTCAGGAGGAATGTGAAAAATCAAAAGCTCCGGGCGCGTGCGCTAAGTGCTCGCGCATATGGGCGAGCGCTTGGTGGATCTGGGCTCGCACTTCTTCCGGGCGCAATTTCTGGAGCAGCGCAATTTCGTCCGGGGTGAGACCTTTAAAGAAAACCATTTCCATTGTGGATCGTTGTTGCATCGATAATTGGTCGAAAGCGCCGCGCAACAAGCGCCCCTCTTGTGCTTGCAACAAGTCGTCCGCATCGTTAGCGGCAAACTTCGAAGCCCATTCCGCAAGTTGCTCGACGGCAATGGCGGACGTGGCTAAATGCCTCTGCGCACGATAGCTGGAAATTGCCAGCGTGCGACATAATAAAATCAGCCAGGTCCCCACATGCTCGCGCACCTTTTTGCCGCCGGTCGTGCTCTTGCGCCAGACCGTAACAAAAGTTTCAGCAACAACTTCTTGCGCGGCCTTTTCGCGACTGAGGATCTTTAAGGCCAAACTGTATAACACCGTGGCATAACGGTCATATAAGGCGGACAACGCCCATGCTTTTTTTTCCGTAATTGCTTCGTAGAGCGCGGCATCCGTGAGTATTGCGGTTGCCGTCATCGCATTGTTTTGAGCGTACGTAGTTCTCCTCCTGGTCGTTGTTGCGCTACAGAAACTCTACACAACAAGGCGCGTTCCTATACTATACGAATGAAAGTTGCGAACAGTTTTGTGGGCAAGGGTTGGCGCACAAAAATTAGGCGAGCAATTCATCGTGCTGCGATGAGACAATAAACAGACTACATCCCGCTTTCGTGCTTTGAATGACGTGAACCGATCCGCCGGCCGCGCGTTGATAATCGCCCGCCCTAAGCGTGGTCTCTCCCACGGATAAATCGCCGTGCAGCACCAAACACTCTTCAAACCCGGCATGGCGATGACTAGGATAAGAAGAACCGGGCTGCATGCGCACGAGCATCGTCACGTAACCGCGCTTGTCATCGACGAAGAGTTGTTTGACTTCGACGCCGTCAACGCCGGTCTTCTCCCATTCGCCTTCGGCGCTACGTTGCACCAACAAATCCGTCGCAGCCGGGTTTGACGACCATTTCTTCCACAACTGCGCCGGCACAGGCATGGAGCTTCCGGTTTCCGCGCCGAACTTTTGCGGGACGCGGTTGCTAGTTGCTTCATACTCCCGCACGGCAGACAAGAGCTTAAACTTCAAATCCGGAGCAGGCGTGTGCAATTCCAATGAATACGGCAAGGCTTCCATCAGGCGAGCGAGCGCCGCGTCATGGTTAGCTTCCGCGGAATTTTCTTCGGCCTCTTCTAACCCGCCAAACAGGCCGGCGAGAACGTTGGCATTGTTATTTTTAGGTAAATTCATGATGAACTCATTCGCAAGTGCTTCTCATCATTTATTGATCACGCGGAGTAACGTCCGATTTGTGCGAGAAAGTCTCGCAGTTTGAACAGGGCTTGACGCGTTCTCGTTTTTACGGTGCCCAAGGGCGCCTTAATCACTTCCGCTATTTCAGATTGGCTCAGCCCCTGAAAATAGGCGAGCTCAATAACTTGCCGTTGCTCCGCGGGCAACTGTTCCAGCGCCTGGCGCAACAACCTGCCATCTTCGCGCGCTAGCGCGGCATGCGCGGGATCCTCGCCTGGCTCGATTAAAACCTCTCCCGCGGCTTCCAATTCCACATGCCGGCTGGCGAGTCGCATCTTGACGCGATAGTGATCGATGGCCAAATTGCGGCAGAGCACGATCAACCAAGTGCCGACATTGCCCCTCTTCTGATTATAAAGCTCCGCCTTGCGCCAAGCCAAGATAAAGGTTTCTTGCAGAACATCTTGCGCCGGCGTGGGTTCACCGAGAACTTTGAGCGCCAACGTGTAAAGCACCGAGGCGTAACGATCATACAACTCCGCTAGCGCCCACTCCTGCTTTTGCGTGATGGCTTCGAGCAGCGCCGTATCCGAGTATGTGGCAGGCGCTTGTGCGGCCATCGGGTTCCTGTTTGCCGTAATCTTCTCCGCTTCGCGATTCATAAAAATGCCTGTGAGGTTCGAACGACCATGTTCCTTGCTTTACAATGACCGAACGAGAAAACTAAAACGCGGGTCAAATTTTAAAAAGAGCTTTTCGCGTGTTTCGTAGGCAAAATTTAAATCTGCTTAGGTTAAATTAAAACTCACGCCGCCTGATTCAACTCCAACCGAGTGACACGCTGCTCGATCGCGGTGAGCGCGGCGATTTGTTTTTCACCCGTTTGTTTGAGGTGATCAATTTCTTCTTGTTGGCGATCTTGGGCCGCGCCAGCGAAAATCCGCTCTTGCTGGGAGGTATCGTATTCCCCGCGCACGGCGTTCATCGTGGTCAGCATTTGATCGCGAAACTCCTCCAGATTACCTTGCAGCTTTTCAATTATGCGGGATTGTGAATCGTGCAATTTAAGCATTTCGTCGCGACTATGCTTGTGCTCCTTGCGATTCTCTTCGCGCATTTTCACGAATTGCTCATCGATGGACTCGAAGCGCTGGTCGTGACCATCGAAGCGCTGATCCACGCCATCGAAGCGATTGTCAAGCCTTGCAAGGTGCAGCAGGATTTGATCGAGTTTGCTCACCTTTTTCGGCTTCGCGGCTTTCTTACGAGGTTTACTCGGCATAAATCCTCCCTTTTTATGGTTGAATGGGTGCTATGGTAAAAAACCTCACCCTTAGCCGCAACTATTATTTTGTACGCCGCAAAAAATAAAAAGGCTCCACCCTCTCACACCCGCGTGCGAGAAAATGGAGCCGGCGGTGACGATGCTCACCGTGTGTGAAAGTTTCAGTTGTCGCTCAAAGCATTAGCTGCGCCTGCGCAAGAACGCCGGAATATCGTAATCTTCCGGCGGCTCGGGCACGGGAACAAGGTCTTCATCGAACGGACGAATGATGGGATCGCTATGACCGTTTTTCTCTTTACGCTGATACGCCGGCACATCGATCTCTTTCAACGCCGTATCGAAATAACGCGCCGGCCGTTTGTGCCGGCCGTTTGACATCATGCGGCCATTGATTTGAAAACCCGTCGCAATCACGGTCACGCGCAACTCCGCGCCCATCGTCGGATCGATCACCGCGCCGAAGATGATGTTCGCATCCGGACCTGCCGCTTCGGAAATCACCGAGGTCGCGTCATTCACCTCATGCAGCGACATGCTCTCGCCGCCCGTGATATTCACGAGCACGCCCAGCGCGCCGGAGATCGACACATCTTCCAACAGCGGACTGCAAATCGCGCGTTGCGCCGCTTGCACCGCGCGGTCATCACCGTTCGCCACGCCGCCGCCCATGAGCGCATCGCCCATCTCGCTCATCACCGTGCGCACGTCCGCGAAATCCAAATTCACCAAGCCGGGAACGGAAATCAAATCCGCAATGCCCTTCGTCGCGTGCAAGAGCACGTCGTCCGCTTGGCGGAACGCTTCAATCAACGGCGTGCCTTTGGGCACCACCGCCAACAAACGCTGATTCGGAATCACGATCATCGTGTCCACGCGCTGCTTCATTTCAATCAAACCTTCCTCCGCGCGGCGCAGACGTTTGTTGCCTTCAAACGTGAAAGGCTTCGTCACCACGCCAACAGTCAACGCGCCGAGATCTTTCGCAATCTCCGCGACAATCGGCGCGGCGCCCGTGCCCGTGCCGCCGCCCATGCCGCACGTAACGAACACCATGTCGCTCTCTTCCAACAAACTCGCCACCGCCTCGCGATCTTCATCAATCGCTTTACGACCGACCTCGGGATCGGCGCCCGCGCCAAGACCGCGCGTGGTGCCTTTGCCGATCTGCACGCGCTGCGGCGCGAGCGACATTTCGAGCGCTTGCATGTCGGTGTTGATCGCAATAAAATCCACGCCCGAAAGACCGGCTTGAATCATGCGATTAACGGCATTGCAGCCCGCGCCGCCTACGCCCACGACCTTCATGCGCGCCGCGCGCAAACTCGTTTCATCATAATTCAATCTGAGATTCATGGAACCTCCTTCTTCGGCTCGCGCCTTTCCTCGCGC
>CAYNDW010000111.1:0-12543 GCA_964395375.1 uncultured Cytophagia bacterium | reverse complement strand
AGCCTAAGCTGCGGGGCATTGGTTTGTATGAGTTGTTCGAAACGATGGAGATGCCGCTCGTGGACGTGCTGCGCGCGATGGAATGGGAAGGCATCACGCTCGATCTGCCGTATCTCAAACAGATGTCGGGCGAGTTGGAAGCAAAGCTCGGCTTGTTGATGGCGGAGATTTATGAATTGGCGGGCGAAGAGTTCAATCTCAATTCACCGCAGCAGCTTTCAAAAATTTTGTTTGAGAAAATGAAGCTGCCGCACAAGCGCCGCACGAAGACCGGCTATTCCACGGACGCGGACGTGCTCGAAGAATTAGCGCATCAGCACGCGATGCCCGCGAAGCTGCTCGACTATCGCGAGTTGTCGAAACTCAAATCCACATATGTCGATGCGCTGCCGCAAATGGTGAATCCGCACACGGGCCGCTTGCACACGAGCTACAATCAAACCGTGGCGGCCACGGGCCGGCTTTCATCGAGCGACCCGAATTTGCAAAACATCCCGATTCGCACGGAGCTGGGCCGGCAAATTCGCCGTGCGTTTATTCCGCGCAAGAAAGGCTGGAAGCTGCTCGATGCGGACTACTCGCAAATCGAACTGCGCCTCGTTGCGCATCTCGCGCAAGATGCGAACATGATCGAGGCGTTTCGCAATGATGAAGACATTCACTCCGCGACTTCGAGCCGCATCTTTAATGTGCCGATGAGCGAGATGACGCCCGACATTCGCCGGCGTGCGAAGGAGATCAACTTCGGCATCATTTACGGCATGGGCGCATACGGCTTGAGCAAACGTTTGGGCCTCTCGGTTGACGAGGCGCAGCAATTCATCACGAGTTATTTTGTGCAATACCCCGGCGTGAATGCGTTCATGGCCGGCACGATCGCGGATGCGCACAAGAACGGCTATGTGACCACGATGTTCAATCGCCGCCGCTATCTGCCGGATATTCACAGCGAAAACCAGCGCGTGCGCGAAGGCGCGGAGCGCGTGGCGATCAACACGCCGATTCAAGGCAGCGCCGCGGATTTGATCAAGATCGCGATGCTCAACATTCATCGCCGCATGCTGCAAGAAAAGTTGCAAGCGCGGATGATTTTGCAAGTGCACGACGAGTTGGTGTTCGAAGCGCCGGAGAGCGAGCTGGAAAAACTGCGCGCACTGGTGATCGAAGAGATGAGCGGCGCGGTGCATTTGGATGTGCCGATCAAAGTCGAAGCGGGCGTAGGGGAGAATTGGTTGGAAGCGCATTAAGGAGTCAAATAGTGCAAGAGGCAAAAAAATTCATCCCAACGGATAAAAGCCGCCAACTGTCAGCAAAAAAACTGTTGGCCGCTTTTATCCGTTGGGCAAATTGTTTTCATATTCAGAATTGGCAACTCACTCGTGATAGAAGTACGATCAAATGAAATTTGACGACCTTGACGCCAAGATGCGCGTGTTCGAGACCGCGCACGATCACTGCGCTTTGCCCGGCATTCATCTCGTCGCGCGCCTCGATGGCCGCAACTTCACGCGGCTCACGAAAGAGGTGCATCACTTCACCGCGCCATTCGACGAGCGCTTTCGCGATTTGATGGCAGCCACGACCGAACACTTGATGGACTGCGGCTTTCGCATGATCTATGGCTACACGCAGAGCGACGAAATCTCGCTGCTCTTTCATCCCACCGAGGACACCTTCCATCGCAAGCTGCGTAAGTTAAACTCCGTGCTCGCCGGCGAAGCGAGCGCGAAGTTTTCTCTTCTGCTCAACGCAATGGCTTGCTTTGATTGCCGCATCTCGCAGCTTCCGAATGTCGAACTCGTGTGCGATTATTTCCGCTGGCGCAGCGAAGACGCACACCGCAACGCGCTGAACGGACATTGTTATTGGATGCTGCGCCAGCAAGGCCAATCCGAGCGCGCCGCGGCAAACGAGCTCTTGGGCATGTCCGTGTCCGCAAAGAACGAGCTGCTCTTTCAAAACGGCATCAACTTCAACGATCTTCCAAGTTGGCAAAAACGCGGCCTCGGCGTGTTGTGGGAAACGTACATGAAGTCCGGCAAGAATCCCAAAACCGGCGAAGAAGTTTTGACCGAGCGCCGCCGCTTGCAACGCGAGCTGAATTTGCCGATGAAGGAAGAGTATGGGCTGATGCTGGGAGCGCTGCTGCGCGCGCACTCCGCTCAAAGTTAAATTCGTTTACGACCCTGGCTTGCATTCGGATAAAGGTTTTTGTAGTTTGCCTCGGTTGGCGGTGGGCGCTCGCAAACAACAATTCCGAACCTAGCATTCTCCTTTGGAGCACGTTCATGTCCCCTCGTTTCTCGCAAGTGTTGTTGCCGCTGTTCTTTTTCGCCTTCGCCGGTTTTTCTCAAACCCCGCCTTACGGCCTCACGCAGCGCGTGCCTAACACCTCCTTTAAAATTTCCACTTCGGGCAGCAGTTTGGCAAGCATACAATTGCGCCGCGTGTTTGCTCGCCTCTCTTTCTCCTCGCCGATTTTGCTCACGCATGCGGGCGACAACAGCAACCGCATCTTTGTGGTGGAACAGGCCGGCGCGATCAAAGTTTTTCTCAATCAAGACAACGTGGCGAGCGCAAAAACTTTTTTGGACATTCGCAGCCGCGTGGTTTCCGGCGGCGAGACCGGCTTGCTCGGGCTTGCGTTTCATCCGCAATACGCGAGCAACGGCAAGTTTTATGTCTATTACACGCGCGGCAATCTCTTCTCGCGTTTCTCCGAGTTTCAAGTTTCGAACAGCGATCCCGACCTCGCCAATCCCAACAGCGAGCGTATTCTTTTTGAAGTCTCGCAGCCCGCTTCGAATCACAACGGCGGCATGATCGAGTTTGGCCCGGACGGTTATCTTTATATCGCGCTCGGCGACGGCGGCGGCGGCGGCGATCCCTTTCGCACCGGCCAAGACCGCAGAAGCCTGCTCGCAAAAATTTTGCGCATCAATGTTGATGGTCGCACCGGCAATCTTGGCTATGGCATTCCGGGGGATAATCCCTATGTCGGCAACACCAGCGGCTGGCGCGAAGAAATTTGGGCGTGGGGCTTGCGCAATCCGTGGCGCTTCAGCTTTGATCGCGTGAACGGCAACTTGTGGTGCGGCGATGTGGGCCAGGGCAATTGGGAAGAAATCGATCTTGTGGTCAAAGGCGGCAACTATGGTTGGAGCCTCATGGAGGGCGCGCACTGCTACAACTCGACAAGCTGCAATCAAAGCGGATTAATTTTGCCCGTGGCCGAATACAATCACAACGAAGGCCAATCCATCACCGGCGGTTATGTGTATCACGGCCCGCGTTTGCCCAAGCTTGCGGGCGTGTATCTTTACGGCGATTACGTCTCGCGCAAGATTTGGGGATTGAAGTATGAGAACGGCCGCGTGGTCGAAAACAAATTTCTCGTGGATTGCCCTTCCAATGTTGCGAGCTTCGGCGAAGATCAAGCCGGAGAAGTTTACGTTGTCGGTTACAACGGACGCATTTATGTGTTCGACGAGCTTGCGGGCAGCGAGCCGCCGGGCAACATTCCGAAAACGATTTCGGCTTCGGGCTTATTCACCAACGTCGCGCAGCAAACGCCTGCGCTTGGCTTGATTCCCTACACGGTCAACTCGCAACTCTGGTCTGATGGCGCGATTAAAACAAGACTCATCGCTTTGCCCGATACCACGAAGATCGTATTCTCGCGCGATAACGCTTGGGAGTTTCCCCAGAACGCGGTGCTCGTGAAAAATTTTTATCTCGAACTCGAAGCCGGCAAAGCGAGCAGCCGCAAGATTGTCGAGACGCGCTTTCTCGTGAAGCGCACCACCGGCGAGCAGTGGGACGGTTTCAGTTACATGTGGAATGAGGCGGCAACCGATGCGAGTTTGCTCGAAGCGAGCGCCACGAAAAAGTTTCTCATTAAAGACAACTCCGTGCCCGGCGGCCAATTCGAGCAGACGTATTATTTCCCTAGCCGCACGGATTGCAGCACGTGTCATACGCCCGCCGCGGGCTACGTGTTGGGCGTGCGCACGGCGCAGATTAACAAGCAACATTCCTATGGCGCTGTCTCCGATAATCAATTGCGCAGCTACAATCACATTCGTTTGTTCACGACCAACATCGGCGAGAACTATGCGGGCTATCCCAAGCTGCCCGATCCGCTCGATGCGCAAGTGAGCCTTGAAAATCGCAGCCGCTCCTATCTCGACGCGAATTGCAGCCAATGCCATCGCCCCGGCGGCAGCGGTCGCGTGGAAATGGATTTGCGTTTTGCCACGCCGCTCGCCGCGACCAACCTCATCAACTTCACGCCGGTGATTGACAACCTCGGCATTGCGGGCGCGAAACGCCTCAAGCCCGGCGCGCCGGACAGTTCGATTGTTTATCTGCGCATGTTGAACCTCGCGCAATTTCGCATGCCGCCGCTTGCGTCTTCTTTGGTTGATAAAGCCGGCAGCGAGGTGATGCGGCAATGGATCGCAAGCATGCCGCGCACCGGCATCGAAGATACTTCGAGCGAGCAGCCCGAATCGTTTGCGCTCGCGCCGGCTTATCCGAATCCGTTTGTGCGCGCGAGTCGCGCCGCGACGACGATCAACTATCAACTCGCCACGAACGCACGCGTCGAGCTTGCGGTGTTCGACGTGCTTGGCCGCAAAATCAAAA
Source organism: uncultured Cytophagia bacterium (assembly GCA_964395375.1). Taxonomy (GTDB): domain Bacteria; phylum Zhuqueibacterota; class Zhuqueibacteria; order Zhuqueibacterales; family Zhuqueibacteraceae; genus JABWAN01. The sequence goes on along the minus strand of CAYNDW010000111.1, from coordinate 7,896 downwards.
CGCTCGTTGAGGAATCTCGTCCGGCGGGCGCGCACACAACTTTTTGGGATGCGAGCGATGATAACGGCAAGCTTGTAAGCGCCGGCGTTTATTTCTATCGCATGCGTGCCGGCGCGTTTACTTTTACGCGAAAGATTTTGTTGGTGAGATAATCGTGCTTGGTTTATATTGTGCCGCTGATTGTCCTTTTGATCCTCTAATCCGCATGAACGATAACGCAAGAGCGTGTCATGACTACTGAAGCATTGCAACGGCTGATCGCAAAAGGCGAAGACTCGCACACCGAGTTTAAGCGACAACTTCCTCACCCCGATGATCTTGCCGCTGCGCTCGTGGCATTTGCCAACGCTGAAGGCGGCGTGTTGATTTTAGGAGTTGCGGATGACGGCAGCATCACCGGATTGGAAAATACGGACAAAGTGATGCAGGCCGTGGATCTGGTGTGCTATCAAAACTGCGAACCACGACTCTCTTGCTATCAGGAAAAAATCTTTGCGCAAGCTTCCGAAGATAGCGACAAACTCGTTTTGGCGATAAAGATTCCCAAAGGCCCGGAGCGGCCTTATCGCACCAATCGCGGCGTGTATTACATCCGCACCTCTTCCGGTCGGCGGCAAGCCACGCGCGAGGAATTGCTCAGGCTTTATCAGGCTAGCTTTTCGTTGTTGGCCGATGAGCTGCCGTTGCCCAACTCTGCTTTTGATGATTTAGACCTCAGCTTCTTTGAAAAAAAGTTTGAAGAGTTCTTCGGCTATTCCATCACAGAAACCGACTTGCCGCGCGAGACCGTTCTCCAAAACATGAAGGTTCTTGCGAACGGCGAAACTACGGTCGGCGGCATGCTACTCTTTGGCCGGCGGCCACAGAATTGGCTGCCTTTTGCCAAGATCAGCGCCGTGCGTTTCGCGGGCCTGGAGATCAGCGAAACGATTATTGATCGCAAAGATATTGAAGGCAAGCTCGCGGATCAAATCGACGGCGCGGAGGCATGGCTCAAGATTCATACACGCGTCTCCGGCGTGATCAAAGGCTTCAAGCGCGAGGATGAATACGAATTGCCCCACGAGGCTTTGCGCGAAGTGCTCGTTAACGCCGTGGCCCATCGCGATTATTCCGTGCGCTCGCAGATTCGCATTTTCATCTTCGATGATCGCGTCGAAATTTTCAGCCCCGGAAAACTTCCCAACACGCTCACGCTTGAAAATCTGCGTTATGGCGTGCATGTCGAGCGCAATCCCGTGCTCGTCTCTTTTCTCACCAAGATGGGCTACATGAGCCAAGTGGGCACGGGCATACCGCGCGTCTTTCGTTTGATGAAGCAACAACAAAAACCCGAGCCGCGGCTCGCGCTCGTGGCCGAGGAGTTCCGCGTGACGTTACCCAAGCAGGTTTGATTGCCGCAAGCGAGGCGGTTTGCGGGTACTATCCTTTCTAAAAAGCACGGGCGAGAATCGATCTCGTTCACGCGCTGCCTCTAAATTTTCTAAGGATGGAAACCATGCCTCGCTTCCTCAAACCGATTTTTTTTCTCTTCACACTCTTGTTACTCGCCGCTTGCGGCGGGAGCCAAAAACTGGTTGATCAAAAAACATTGGAGCCGTGGGTGGGCACGTGGCGCGGGCAGGGCGTGCGTGATAATCGCATTGATCCGTTGCAGCAATGGACGCTCACGCTCGCGCTCAAAGGCAATCAGCTCGCAGGTAAAATGAGCGACGAGCTCGGCGAGATGCGCAATGTCGAGTTGCGCGATGTGCGCGTAGCCGAAGGCGAGTTGCACTTCAAATTGAGCTACGAATCGAGCCGCGGTTTGCACGTGCTTTATCGCCATCGCGCGCGCATGCAGGGCGACAAGCTGCTCAGTCTCTTCGAAGGCAACGAGGGCGGAAAATCTTTTGCGGGGAAGTGGGAGGCGAAACGCGTTTATGAGGATAATGCAGTGAAGAAGTAATAACAGACAACCTACTCGTGTTTTGTCATTCAGCAGGAATCTTTGTAAGCACGCGACAGCTTTTCCAGTGCGTAAAAAGATTCCTGCTGAATGACACGAGCTAGGCGATTGCAGAAGTTTTCATTGCCAACAACTACTCCCCTCTCATCCACACCAACATCTCTCCCGGCTTGCGATTGGCCCATGCGAAATATGGTATCGCTGTGATGGGCACGGTTTCATCGCGCGGCGCAGCCGTGTGATAAAGCGCATCACTGTGATTGTTCTCTTCACAACGGCGCGCGTTTCCCACAATGGCCGTCACTCCACTTAGCAAGTCTCCTTCCCATAGCGTTTGCAATTCCGCCTCGCGCGGCAGAAAGAGCGCGTTTAAATTCTTCCCGTTGTCTTCTTCCTCCAAACAATAAACCAGAGGCCCGCGCTGCAACGCCACGCGTCCGGCGTTCGCCCGCACATTCGGATGCGCATACACGCGCTCGATGGACATGGGCAAGAGCAACTCGACTTCATCATTCGCCTCCCACACGCGGCGCACGCGCACATAGCCTTGATGCAATGCGGCATAAAGCGGAACGCTCTCGCCGTTCACTTTGAGCTTCGCTTCGCGACACCACGCGGGAATGCGCAGCGCGAGCGCAAATTCTTGCGAGGCAGATGAACGAACGTGGAGCACGATCCGCTCGCTCCACGGATAATCGGTTTCTTGTTCAATTTGCAATGCACGCTCCGGCATTTGCACGCGCGCCGTGCTCGCCGCGTAGAGATGCACGTAAAGCGTGCCGTCGTGTTGTGAATAGATGAAGCCATTGAGGCTCGCAAGCGAGCGCGCGATATTCGGCGGACAACACGAGCAATTATGCCACGACCAACGCTGATGATGGCCGTGACTTGCAAGCGGATTCTCATAAAAAAAAGTATCGCCGCGCAATGACACGCCGCTGAGCACGCCGTTGTACAGCGCGCGTTCGAGCACGTCGGCATAAACACCGTCGCCTTCGATTTGGAGCATGCGGTGGCTGAACCAGCAGAGCGCAATCGCGGCGCAAGTTTCGGCATACGCGGTTTCATTGGGCAGATCGAAGTCTTCGGTATAACCTTCATTCGCGCGCGAAGAGCCGAGGCCGCCGGTGAGATACATGCGCTTCGTGGTCACGTGCTCAAAGAGCGTGCGACAAACTGCAAGCAATTGCTCGTCTTGATACTCCGCGGCGAGATCGGCCATGGCGCAATAGAGATACATGCCGCGCACCGCATGGCCCACGGGCACGCGCTGCTCGCGCACGGGCGCGTGCGATTGCGTATACTCGTGCGTCTTCGCCCAATAGTCGCTCGGAGCTTCGCCGCGCGCGACGGCTTCGAGATCGAAGTAATGGGGTTGTTGCCCGCGCTCCTCCACGAAATATTTTGCCAACGCGAGATAGCGGCGCTCGTGTGTTGCTTGAAAGAGTTTGACGAGCGCGAGTTCGATCTCTTCATGCCCGCAATAGCCGCGCTTTTGATTTTCTCCGACGCCAAACACGCGCGCAATGTGATCGGCATAACGCCGCGCGACGTTGAGTAATTTGTCGCGGCCCGTGGCGTGATAGTGCGCGGCCGCGGCTTCGATGATGTGGCCGGCGCAATAGAGTTCGTGCCAATCACGCAAGTTAGTCCAGCGAAGATGCGGACGCACGACCGTGAAGTGCGTGTTGAGATAGCCGTCGGGTTGCTGCGCTTGCGCGATCAAATCAACGAGCACTTCGACTTGTTGCGCGAGCACGGCATTCGGATGCGTGATCAAACTATAACACGCGGCTTCAAGCCACTTCGCAACGTCGGAATCCCAAAACACATGCGGCTCGTGCGGCATGCCCGGTTTCCAATCGAGCTGCCACGCGGCAATGCGGCCGGTTTCTTCACAGCGTTGATAAACCGTGGGAATGGTGACGGCCGCGTTGATCTCCTGCCGCGTTTGCCAAAAGCCGGAGGTGAGTTTGACTTGTGAAAGTGAGAGAGGAGTGAGGGTTGAACGGGGCGGCATATCGTGCATGGATTTTTAGCGCGCGCGCTTTTTTCGGCCGCGGCTGGGACGCTCGAAATTAACTTGAATAATGTGAGTCCAGATTCGCTTGCCCGCAATAATTTCTTCTTGTGTGAGCACGTCGTTTTCATTGTGCTGGTGGCTGAACACGACGTAATAGCCTTCTTCCAAGTCCGCGGTCTGCAAGTATTCCGCCAATTGCTCTTTGCCGTTTTGAAAATAAGTTTGGTCGGTGAAGATTTTCGTTTCGATTAGATATTTTTTGCCGCGCAACAGAATCAGAATATCCGTGCGTCCGCGCCCCAGGGGAACTTCGACAAAGGTTTCGCCGCCCAAGCGCTCGATGAAAAAATTAATAAAGCCATCCAAAGAATAGTGCCATGCGCCTTCTTTGAGATGCTCGGTATCGAACGCGCGAAAGCCGCGCTTCGCAACGTATTTGCGATAGCGTTGCAAAATAGCATTGAGGTTCAAACCCTCGGGCGGCGCGTAGGCGGTGAGCTTTTCGTGCGTGGCGACGAAGTATCCGGTTTCGGCGTTGCTCGCGGGCCGAAAGGCAAACAGCAGCCGTTTTTTGTATAACGGCACGATCACCTCGACGAAGCCGTTGATATTTTCCACCACTCCGTTCGCATATAAAAATGAGATATCCGGGTTATCCACATTAAACGGAACGGCAGTCTCGCCAAAAAGCAGGCGGAGCATGAAGTCTTTTCGCGCTCCGGCTTTTTGCACAATGTTGAGGATGTTTTTGTCGTACCTTTCCGTGAGATAATGCTTCAACGTTTTGTAGAAGGCGCTCAGCGTTACGGCTTGTGTGCGATCGGTTACAAGCGTCTCCACAAGGTAATTGCACAAGCCGCACGTCAGCCCGGGCTGGCCGTTGGTGTTTGCAAAGAGCGTGCGGATCACCTCCTCGTCAAACTTCTGCCCGGTCTCCGCCGTGTATTGGCGGAGCAACTCGCGCACTTCGGCCTCGGAGAAATACGTGATCGCGATTTCATCCGTGATATTGAAGGGCGAGGCCGAGGACAAAATCAACTCCGCGATCGTGCTCACGCCCACCAGCATCAGCGCGTGCAAAGCATAAAACTCGCGGCGATGATAGATTTTGCGAAAGGTGTGCAGCAATTCGCCGAGCGCTTCGGGAGGAATGCCCTCAAACTCGTCAATGATGAGCACCAAGTTTTGGCATTGGCCGCGCAACTCTTCGAAGAAGCGCGTCAACTCCACCGGATTTGCAACGGTGCGCGGCGGCGTGAGTCCGTGCAGCTTCAGCTCGCGGTGCAGCTCGTGATTCAATTCATCATAGAAAAGTTCTTTCGAAGTGTTTTTTAAATTTTCAAAGCTGAGGATAATCGGAATAAATTGCCCCGTGCGCAGCATTTCTCCCGCGAGCAATCGAAAGAACGTTGTTTTGCCGGCCTGGCGCGGCGCGAAGAGCGTGAGGTACTTGCCGCGCCGGATTTTTTCCATGCCTTCCGCAAGCAGAGCCGGGCGCATGAGGGTATAGTGCTCTTGCGGATTGCACGGGCCGGAGGTGTTGAAATAACGCATGGCTGCATCTCCATAATGATTTCAAGGCAAAGCTAGCATGAGCCTTGCTTAAAAGCAAGCGTTTATCTTTTTGCAATGCCTCCGCAAAATACTTGTTGAAATCAGCGGGCCTCCATGCTATCTTGCAACAGGAGGAGAGCCTTCCTTTCCAGGAGGAAACGCAATTCCCCGCGCGAAAACTGCGACCACTGTGATAATTCTAACAAGATGATTTGGTTTTGAGCCTGCGCACCACACAAAATGTTTCTCGGGTGTTGCGCGATGACGAAAATCATTCGCCGCTTGCACCTCGCTCATCATGCACGGAGGAAGGAAATGAGTTTTGCGTTGTTGGATTGGATCATCGTCGTGGTGTATCTCGGGTTCGCGATTTGGCTCGGGCTGCGCGCGCGCAAGTATGTCGAAGATTTGAGCGGCTATATCGTTGCCGGCCGCCGCGTGAAAGTCGCGCTCGGTGTGGCCACGCTTACGGCCACGGAGGTCGGCACGGTGACGTTCATGTATTACGGCGAGCTGGGTTATGTTTCCGGCTTTGCGTGTTTCGTGATCGGCCTCATCTCGCTCGTCGCGTTTTTAATCATCGGCAAAACCGGCTTCATCATCTCGGGCTTGCGCCGCTTGCGCGTGATGACGATTCCCGAGTATTACGAGCTGCGTTACAATCGCAATGTGCGCTGGCTCGGCGGCCTGGTGCTCTTTCTCGGCGGCGTGTTGAACATGGGCGTGTTTCTGAAATTCGACGGCATCTTTCTTTCGGAGACGATGGGCTTCGGGCCGGACGCGCTGATCGCGATCATGGTGGTGATGCTCGTGATCGTGGTGTCTTATACGATTCTCGGCGGCATGTTCTCCGTGGTGGTCACGGACTTCATGCAGTTCGTGGTGATTGCGATTGGGATGCTCATCGCGACCATCGTTGCGTTCATGCATGCAAGCCCGGCGCAAATTTCCGCCAAAGTCTTTGAGCAATTCGGCAACGCGGGCTTTGATCCCACGAGCAGCCCGCAGTTCGGTTGGGCCTTCATCGTTTGGGTGTTCTTGAGCAGCATGGCCGGGTCCGCGTTGTGGCAACCCGCAGCTTCGAAGGCGCTCTCTTCCGCCAGCGTGGAGGCGGGCCGCAAGGTTTATCTTTACAGCGCGCTCGCTTATGCGGGCCGCGCGATGATCCCCATGTTTTGGGGCATCGCCGCGCTGGTGTATCTCGGCAAGATCGATAACACCGTAGCCGCGATGCCGCGCTTCTTGTCGCAGACCGTGCCGACCGGCTTTCTCGGGTTGATCGTGGCGGCGATGCTCGCGGCTTCGATGTCGACGTATAGCGCGTACTTGCTTTCGTGGAGCACGGTGGCGGCGCGCGATATTATCGGCGGGTTGCGGCGCGAGCCGATGAGTGATATGAAAACGCTCGCGCTCATTCGCAAATTTGTTTTTGCCATCGGCGTGTTCTTGTTGCTCTTCGGTTTGCTTTATAAAATTCCGGACACGGCGTTTCAATACATTTATATCACCGGTACGATGTACACCGCGGGCGCATTCGGCGCGGTCGCGTTCGGGTTGTATTGGAAGAAGGCGAACGTTATCGGCGCGTATTGCTCGCTCATTCTCGGCGCGTTCGCGCCGGCGCTTTTTCTCGTGCTCGAAAAATTTCGCGAGTCGCTGCCGGCGTGGCTCAAGTTTGCCGGCGACGTGAATGTCACGGGCTATTTGAGTTTTATTTTGTCGATCGGCGGAATGATCGTCGGCTCGCTGCTGACGCAGAAATCGTATCCGGCCAAAGTGCTCACGGCCAAACACGAGGAGAATGATTGATGCATACCGGCGCAATGATTTGGTTCGGCATTTTCGCCGTGGCCGCGGTGATGTTCTTCTGCGTAGCCGCGGTGGTTTCAGTCAAAGGCTGGAAAGATTTGCAGGAGCTGTTGCGGCATAGTGCGAAGAAGTAAATCCGCGCGATGCAGTCCTCCTCTCTATGCTCGGATGAATTTTGATTTTCAAATTCGGTAGCCGCGTCCTCACACCTGTCATTCAGCAGGAATCTTTTTGAGTGCTGGAGATGAGGCCCGGCGCTAAAAAGGATTCCTGCTGAATGACATCGTGAGGAAAGAGTTCGCGCTATTACCGAAAGAAATTTTAGGAAAATTTTTAAAACATGTTCGCCTTTACTCCAAGTTGGCTTGAGTCGATTGAAAGAATTTGGGAGCAAACGTTTTGGGGCAATAGCGTGCGCGATTGGGCCACGGCGCTCAGCGCCATCGTTGCCATGTTTCTCCTCCTCCGCGTAGCCAAGAGTATACTCATTCGCCGGCTCGCCTCGTACGCGGAGAAAACCCAAACCGAGATCGACAACTTCATCGTGGATTTGCTGAAGAGC
>CAYNDW010000110.1:0-12581 GCA_964395375.1 uncultured Cytophagia bacterium | reverse complement strand
ATGCCACGGCCAAGCCGTGGCAGAACAAAATTCACGTACCAACACTCCAATACTCCAGTATCCCAACACTCCAAGATTTCCCCTACGACCTCCTCGCATTCCTCGAACTGTGCCACTTTTCCCGGCCGCGATGCAACGTGCAGTTGCTGGTGGGCACGGAATCTTTTTTAAACACTTCTTGCATAATCGTGGGGCATTCATCGTTCGCGATCTTCTTCGAGTCTTTGCAAATTTGCACCTGCGCCACGGTTTCCGGCCGCTCAAATTCTTCCACCGGCAAACGCAGCGTGTCATGATAGGCGCGCATGAACGGCGCCCAAATCGGCAGCGCGATAACCGCGCCCGTGCCGCGCTCGAAATTCATATCCTGCCGATCGAAGCCGGTCCAAACGCCGGTCACGAACTGCGGCGTGTAGCCGATGAACCAGGCGTCGCGATAGGTGTTCGTGGTGCCGGTTTTTCCCGCGGCCGGACGATAAAAGTTGTACCGGCTGCGCGCGCCCGCGGCCGTGCCGTGCGGATTGTCCATCACGGAGCGCAGCATGTGGGTCATGATATACGCGGTCTCTTTGCTCAAAACTTCTTTGCCGCGCGGCAGAGCTTCTTCCAACACGTTGCCGTCGCGATCTTCAATGCGCGTGATGAAGATTGGACTCATCAACACACCTTGATTGGCGAGCGCGGAATAGGCGGAGGTGATTTCGAGCGGAATCACTTCGCCCGCGCCCAAAGCCGCGACTGCGTCGTAAGGCAGAAGCTCGGTGGTGAGGCCCATGTCCTTTGCGGTTTGCACCACGGCCGCGGCGTTGGTGAGCTGTTGCACCACGCGCACGGTGGGTAGATTGAGCGAACGGTACAGGGCTTCGCGCAGCGTGACGTAGCCGCCAATGGAATTGTCATAGTTGTGCGGGCGCCATTCCGTGCCGTCGACTTGTTTGACGACCACGGGTTGATTAAGCACTTCCTGTGTGGGCGAATAGCCGTTGGCGATCACCGTGGTATAAACGAACGGCTTGAACGCGGAGCCGGGCTGGCGTTTGGCTTGGATGACGCGGTTGTATTTGTTTTCTTCAAAATCGCGGCCGCCCACGAGCGCGCGTACGAAGCCGGTTTTCGGCTCGATGCAGACTAATGCCGCCTGCACCGGCCGCTCCCGGCTAAGAATGCCGTGAATGGTGGCGGAGTCGAGCAGCACTTGCCGCATGTTCATGCCGAGCGAATCGAGCATGGCTTGCGTGATGATTTGCAAATGCTCGCGTTTGCCGAGCACGCGCTTGTTGTATTGCACCTGAATTTTTTGCAACTGTTGCGCGACCGCTCGTTCGGCGAGAAACTGCGCGCGGGTATCGACCGTGGTATAAATCGTGAGGCCTTGGGTGAGAATGTCGCGGCCGTATTTGTCCCACAGCAATTGGCGTATGTGTTCGGTGAAATAAGGCGCGATGCCGTAATATTCGTTCGGCAAGTTTTTCAGCACGCCCAATTCTTCCGAGGCATAAAGCTCCAAATCTTTTTTCGAGAGCGCGCCGGTCGCATACATGTTGCGGAGCACGAGATTGCGCCGCGCCTTGCAGGCTTGCGGATTGCGAATCGGCGAAAGCGACTCGGGCCGTTGCACAATGGCCACGAGCGTGGCGGCTTGCTGCACGTCTAGCGCGGCCACGGCTTTGCCGTAATACCGTTGCGAAGCCAACTCCACGCCGTGCGCGCCGTGCCCGAGATACACGTGGTTCAAATACATCTCTAAAATTTCTGGCTTGGTATAGGTGCGCTCGATTTGCACGGCAGTGAGAATTTCTTTGATCTTGCGGATGATGGTTTTTTCCGCGGAGAGATAGAGCAGGCGAGAGAGCTGCTGCGTGATCGTGCTCGCGCCCTGGCGTTTTTCCATGTAGGCAACGTCGATGACGACGGCTTGAGCCACGCGCATGATATTCACGCCCCAGTGTTGATAAAAGCGGCGATCTTCGGTGGCGAGCAGCGCTTGCACCATGTGCTTGGGCACTTGGTCAAGAGTAATATAAGAGCGCCGCTCCTCGAAAAATTCCTTGATGAGCTTGCCGTCCGCGGAGTAAACTTTTGAAACGAGCTTGGGCTGATAGCGCTCTAGTTGCGCCGGGTCGGGCAAGTCTTGGCTGAGCACGAGCACGAAAATGCCGATCCCCGCGGCGAAGAGCAGCACCATGCCGCCAACGATCATCGCGGTTTGGGATAGAACACGAGAGGGCGAAAAGGGATTCATGTTTATTCCTGCACAGTTGTTGGCAAATAAACCAGCTTAGTTTTTGTTGCCCCGCCCCCTTGTGAAGCGTTGGGGGGAGCCAATAAATACGCGGGCGCAACAGTGCCCCGCAAGCGGGCAAGGCTACGCGGGCCAATGTTTAAGTTGCGGGCCGGCCTCGTCGATTTGGCCATACGTGAAGTGCGTCATCCAATCGCCGAGATTGATGAACGTTTTGCCGTTGAGGTTTTCCAGCTTGGGTTGATGCGTATGGCCCATGAGCACGACATCGTAGCCTTGCGCGAGTTGGTGCGCAGCATAGGCGCGATATTCCTCGACCCATTTCTCCACGTGGGCTTGCGCGTTGTGGCTCGTTTGCGACATGTAGCTCGCCAATGGAATCCCCAAATCGGGAGAGAGCAGGCGGTATAAAAAAATATTCATCGGATGTTTGATAACGCGTTTGAGCAGACGATAACCAACGTCCGGTTTCGCCGCGCCGTCGCCGTGCGTGATGAAGCACTGGTATCCGCACAATTCGCGACTGATGCTTTCGTGATGAACCTGTACGCCAAGCTCGCGCGGAAAATAATCGCCCAGCCATTCGTGATTGCCGGCCAAGTAATCCATTTGCAAACCGCTTTGTTTCAGCTCATGCAGCTTCGCCAAAATCGCGGCGTGCCGATTGGGAATCGCGTGGCGATATTCGAACCAATGATCAAACAAATCGCCCACAATGAATAATCCTCGCGCCGAAGCTTTGACGTGATCGAGGAACGCCAGAATTTTGGCCTGGCGCTCGGCTTCGCGGGGAATGTGCGGCGCACCGAGATGCGCATCCGAAAAAAAATAATAAGCTGCCATTGCCTCCTTTTGCGCTGATTGAACGCCGCGAATGTACAGATTCGAGTTTCAACATGCAAGATTGCTCTTGCTCCATCGCAGCGCCGCGCGAAGCCGGCAAGTTTGAGGTTGACATTTGAGGCTATTTTTATAACTTGTCCGCCGATTTGATGAGCTGAACCAGAGCCAAACCAATTTCATACGCCGGGGTTTTGCCCGGAGGCTTTCGACTCAAAACCGCGATTGCTTTTGATGACACCGAATAAAAACTCGCGCATCAAATTTCACAAGGAGCCGCTTGCCTATCGCCAAACAACATAGGGCGCACAAGGGGCGCTCGGATTTTTTGCTTCGCTCGCGGGCGAAGGTGGGGAGCTTTTTTTTCAAATGCGGCGGTTTCTCGGTTTTGCCTTCCACAAATTTTCTGCCTACACTCTTTCCAACTTCTTTCCTCCATTGCGACATTCCTTTTGAATTGATCCACCGCAAACACTTGCAAACGCCGGCAGCAGCGTGTTTGCGCGCTAAAGCTTCAACGACAAATCTTCCGTCATTCCGCCCTCAAACTAGGTTCTCGACATGAAATTCAAATTCACGTTCTTCCTGTTTCCCCTGCTGGGCGCCGCCGCGCATGCGCAACTAGCGCAAGACAGCCTCATGCGTGCTCCCGCGGTGCTCGCGCCGCAAGCACAGGTTTATGCCGATCGCGGCAAAGACAAAGACGGCGACGGCCTCAGCGATCGTTTTGAAAAAAAAATTGGCACCAATCCCCACTTGCCCGACAGTGATAACGACGGTTTAGTGGATAGCGACGAGATTTTGACGCTACACACGAACCCGTTGCAGGCCGATACCGATAACGATCAACTGACCGATGGCGAAGAGGTGCGCAGCTATCGCACGTTGCCCAATGATCCGGATAGCGATAAAGACGGCCTCCTGGACGGCGAGGAAGTCCATAGCACCCAAACGAACCCGCTCAAAGCCGACAGCGATTTGGACGGTCTAATGGACGGCGAGGAATTGATGCAGTATAACACAAATCCATTGCAAGCCGATACCGACGGCGACGGCGTGATCGACGGCATAGAAGTAAACTCCTACGTCTCCAATCCGCTGGTGGTTGATAGCGATGGTGACGGGGTTGCAGACGGCGCGGACAATTGTCCCACGGAAGCTGCGGGCCGCGCGGCAACCAGCGCCGGTTGCCCCGAGGTTCGTCCGCAAATTTTTGTGGAAGTCGACAACGTGATGGTTTTGACGGGCGTCAATTTTGTTGCCGGCCAAGCCGAGCCGACGCCGGAGTCGCTTCCGATATTGGAGAAAGTTTATGCGACGTTGGCGACGAATCCCATGGTGGCATTTGAAATTCGTGGTTACGCCGATGGCGCGGGCGACGCGCAGAAAAATTTGCTGCTCTCCACGCGCCGCGCGGAGTCGGTGTTTAATTACCTCGTGACGCGCGGGATCGCGCCGGCGCGTTTGCTTGCCGTGGGTTATGGTGAAGAGAATCCCGTTGCTTCCAACGACACGCTCGAAGGCCGCGCGCAAAATCGCCGCATCGAATTGCATCGCGTGCGGTGAAGCCCGGAAAAGATTTTTCCGCCGTGATCAACCAGATGCAGGTTCAGCCACGGCTTTGCCGTGGCCTGATTGATACACATCCAAATCATCCCCCAAGTTCGCTCATATGTTTAAAACTTCCTCTCCCTTCGTTATCATTATTTTCGCGGCTCTGCTCGGCTGCGCGGAACAAAATGCGGATGCCCTCGCCCACCGCGCCGAGTTGGAAGAACAGCGTCACGCGAAGAATCAACATTTCAAACACGATCCTACTTCACCCTTGCCGGATTCCGCCAAAACGAGTTTCTCCGGCCTGCATTATTTCTCGATTGCTTTCGAGTATCGCTTCACTGGGCCGATAGAAAAATATGCCGCGCCGGAAACGCTTGCGCTTGCAACGAGCGATGGCCGCGTAAAAAAAGCCTTGCGCTATGGCCGCTTCGCGTTCACGTTCGAGGGTCAGCCGCAAGCGCTCGAAGTCTATCGCTTGCTCACGTTGTCGCCAAAGTATGCCGATTACTTGTTTATACCGTTCACGGATATGACGAGCGGGGAAGAATCGTATGCCGGCGGGCGCTATCTCGATCTCATCGAACAGAAAGAGAATGACTACGTGATCGATTTCAATCTCGCCTACAATCCCTCCTGCGCCTATGGCCGCAAAGATTTCAGTTGCCCCATCCCGCCGCGCAATAATGATCTCGCCCTTCGCATTGCCGCCGGCGAGAAAAATTGGAAAGAGTGACGTTTGCTGCGCGCTTGGTTATGAAAAAAATGAACCCGCAGCTTTTAAAACAAAGCGGGTTGATAAAGCAACTGCAGGAATAGTTTTTCCAAAAATCGTTTTGCCTTATTGGGAAGCGCGCCATTGCACTTCATCACGGCAAACGAACGCGGCTTAATTTCGCCGGTGCCGCACGGTTTCACATATAAAGCGCAGCAAGGTCGCTTGGCAAAAAATCTTCGCACAACCCGCTATGAGCACGAAGATGCGCCCAATATTAGCGTGGATTGGTGAAGCGCGAGCCGTGCGTTGAACTGGAAAAATGTTGGAAGTGCCGTGCAGGAAGGGAATAGCTCAAGCCGCGTTTGAAATCCGATATCGGAGAGGATAAAAATTTTATCGTATGTTGCCGGCAAAGCTCCGCCGTCTTGCCGAGCAATTTCGTGTTGGCCGACTTGGCCGCGCGAGTGCAGCTAGGAATAACTACACTCACGCGGTGGTCAGCACGCATGCGGGCTTTTCCTCGAACCATAACGCTTCTTCAATTCTTCACCCACTTCCGCGAAACGCGAACACAACATTGCTTTGAGGTTGCGCGGATGGGCTTATGGACAGTGCGCTCGCTTCACGCGTGCGCGCTTCTTTCATCGCTTTTTCGCGCTTGCAGTTGTTGTGGCGACACGCGCTTCACTTGCTCGGCCCATCCCAATTTTTCGAACAACGTAATCATCATGCCGCTGATATCCACCTGCCACCAATGCAAGCCCTGAATGGCAGCGCTGGGAAACGCATGATGATTGTTATGCCAGCCCTCGCCCAACGCCAATATTCCCATAAGCCACTGATTGCGGCTTTCATCTTTGGTTTGAAACGGGCGCTTGCCGAACACATGGCAAACGGAATTAATGCTCCAGGTGACGTGGTGCAACAGGAATACGCGCGCCAAGCTGCCCCACAGAAACACGATAAAGGCGCCGTGCAGGCTTTGTTCGATCATCAAACCGAGGAGCAACGGCATGAACAGCGTCAAAAGAATCCACAACGGATAATGCCGATCAATCTTGGTGAGAATCTTATCGTTGAGCAAATCCGAGGCATACTGCTGCACGGAGGTCTTCTCGCCTCGGAATAGCCAGCCGAGGTGTGCATGCCAAAATCCTTTGAGCCAGCCTTGCCAACCGTCATGTTCGTCAAGATGCGGCGAATGCGGATCGCCGGGCCGGTCGCTAAACGCATGATGGCGCCGATGATTTGCGACCCAAGTGATGATGGAGCCTTGCATGGCCAGCGAGCCTGCAATCGCCAATCCAATTTTCAGCGCGGGTTTGGCATTGAAGCTGCGATGCGTAAAGAGACGATGATAGCCGACGGTCACACCCAGCATGGTGACGACATAAAAAATGCTTAATATGATGAGGCCGGTAACGACCGCTTCTTTTTCCCACGCGAAAATAATCGCCGCGATGAATCCCAATAACGGGAGAATCGTCATGCTGAGCAGGACGATGCGATATTGTCTGGGGGTGATGCCGGGCAAGGACTCCGCTTTGCGGAAGGGCGTGGAATCGGTGTTGATGCTCATTACTCGAACCTTTCGTTAGTGAGAAAACAAGTAAGCGTTCAGCCCACGCGTTTGATCCGCGGAGGTGGTCCTGGCATTTAAGCCGCAGTGCGGACTTTTCACCGCCACAGCCTGACGATGGAACGGAACGGTTACGATTAAGAATTTTTGTCTGAGATAAACCGAGCGTGATAACTATGCTCATTATGTTAAAAAGTTGCGGCAAAGTCAATCGCGAAAATGTCGCGCCCCGTTGCCTCAAAATGCGCGGAGAACATTTATTCTCAGGCAATGCGCGCGCGCTTTCTGCGGTCAAATGGCTTGTCTTTCGATGTCTCATTTAATATTATTGCGCTGCATTTTTCACCTGCCGAAGTGGTGGAACTGGTAGACGCGCTGCGTTCAGGGCGCAGTGGGCGCAAGCCCGTGGGGGTTCGAATCCCCCCTTCGGCACGATAAGCCAAAGTCATTACGACTTTGGCTTTTCTGTTTTATGCCGCGGCAAGATTGTAATTAAATCTTCGTAACAGAGCCCTGATTCCATCTCCTCTTGCGATGAAGGGCTTGACTCGCGCCGGAATTTTTCTTATTCTCTCTCAAGCTTGCGAGTTCGAGCAAGCACATTTGACGCGCGTAAGAGCAATTCCCTCCAAACCATGACTCACATGCCGCGCAGGCGCATTCACATAAACCAAATGCAGTTCGTTTTAATCTCACGTTATGCTTTGCCCCTTGCCAAGACCGCTTGGTCAACGCTTTAACCAGGCCTGACTTTCAGTTTCACCGCGTGCCGGCTTCGGCGACTTCCATGCTCCATTGCACCTCATCAACCTCTCGGGAGAAATATGCGCAAGCAAGAAGACCTATTCGTACTCGCGGAACAGCTTTGGGCGGAGGGCGAGTTTCAAAAAGCGCTGCGCGTTTATCGGAGAATTTTGCAAGACGACAGCATTTCCCGCATGGCGCGCGCGATTGTGTGCGAATACATTGGCCGCTTGTTGATCGGCGTCGGCAAGCTCATGCTCGGCGAAAAATATTTGCGGCAAGCCATCGCCTTGGAACCCGAGGGGCTTGATCATTACGTCCAACTCGCCAATTGTTTGTGCCTGCTGGAGAAAAATGACGAAGCCTGGGAAATGATACAGGAGCTTTATGCGCGCCATCCCGAAGAACCCGCGCTGGTGCATTACATGGGCAAAATGTTGGATGAACGCGGCGAACCCGAGCGCGGTTTAGAGCTGATGAAAACCGCCATCAAACTAGACCCGCACAACGCGCGCTTCTTGGCAGACTTAGCCTTTGCCTATATGGCGCGCGGCAATTCCGGCGCGGCGATGATTTGCAGCGAAGAAGCGCTTGCGCTGAATCCGCAAGACGAAGTCGTGCGCTTCATGCATAACGTCGCCACGGAATTTGAACAGCAAGAGGCCGTGAAATTCCGTAAAACTTCGCCCGAGGGGGCCCCGTCTTCCGCGCTCAAGCGGCGCAAAAATCTGAAAGCCTCTCAGCTTTAGTCACGTTGCGCCGCAGAGGCCGACCGACCGGGAGCAAGTGCAAGCGCTATGCATCCTAGTTTTGAGTAGAGAAATTTCAGGCGTTTTTAATCTGAGGAGACAGCCATGACCATAGCCGAGCAGCAGCTCGTCAAAATTGAAACCGATATTGCCGCGGCTTTCAATCGACGCGACCTAAAAGGTGTGCTCGCTTTTTTTGAGGAAGAGACGATGGGATTCTCTTCTACCAAACACGAGCGTTTGCGGGGCTTAGAAGACATGCGGAAGACGTTCAATTATTATTTACAGCAATCAGAGAAAGTCGAATTCGCTTTGGATGAAATCAAAGTGCAACACTTTGGGGCAGCCGCGGTCTCGACTTTTTATTGGTCGGTCACCGTCGGCACGAGCACGGGCGAACATGAAATCCATGGCCGCGGCAGTCACGTCTTTGTTGAAAAAAATGGCACGTGGAAGATCGTCCACGAACATTTTTCGCGCTCGCATCGCCGGCCGGAACTATGGGACACGTCGCCGGGATGAGGCGCGCTTCCTCAATTAGTTTCAACCCAGGGCCAAACGAGCTTCAACGTAATTCTTTGTTGGGAGGAATTATCATGGATCAGGACAGCGCGTGGAAAGAAGTTTTGGAAAATCTCTTCGAAGATTTTCTATCGTTCTTCTTCCCGGAACTGCACCAAGACATCGACTTCTCGAAACCGCCGGAGTTTCTCGATAACGAGTTACAACAAATCGCGGTGGAGAGCGAAACCGGCAAGCGTGTGGTTGATAAACTGGCGAAAGTCTATCTCCGGAACGGCAGCGAGAAATGGCTGCTCATTCACCTGGAGATTCAAGGCTATCAAGATAAAAATTTTCCCGAGCGCATGTATGTCTACAACTATCGCGCGTTTGATAAATTCCACTGGGACGTGATCAGCTTGGCGGTATTGACGGACGATAACGCCAAATTCCGACCCAATGAATACGTGCGTTCGGGCTGGGGTTTTGAAGTGGTTTGCCGTTATCCGCTGGTCAAGCTCATCGATTATCGCGCACGCATGGCAGAGTTGGAAGCCAATCCCCATCCGTTCGCGATAATTGTTCGGGCATATCTGCAAACTTTGGAAACGGAAAACAATTTTCAAGAACGCTATAGCTGGAAAAAACGCTTTCTGTTGGAGCTTTACGCCAGCGGCATTGAACGCGAAACCATTTGGGTGATTTACAAGTTCGTAGATTGGATGATGAAGTTGCCGGAGGAGCTGGAAACGGAGCTGGTCGTTGAAATGAAAAAAACAAAGGAGGCAAAAGCCATGAGCGAATTAACGACTTCGATTGAACGATATGCTATGAGAAAAGGGCATGACAGTGGTCTTGCGAAAGGCAAAGCTGAAGGTAAAGCTGAAGGCCTCGCCCAAAGTCTCGCCGTCATTCTTGAAATTAAATTCGGCGAAGCCGGCAAAGGCTTGACGCACCGCGTGCAGCAAACGCAACGCACGGAGGTGTTGCAAAAATTCTTGGTGGATTTAATGCATGCTTCCAGTTTGGCGGAAGCGGAAACGAAGTTCGCCGCATTGGAGCAACAAGCCCTTTGACGTGCTACACCCCGCGCATGTCCGGCGGCCAGATATATTTGTGCAATTGTATTTGAAACCGCGCGGGCACATGATCGATGAGCATCCATTCCGCGAGCGTGCGATAGTTCATCAAGTTGAACACGGGCGAGAATAGTATTTGAAAACGCTCCGCCAGGCGATGCTCACCCATCACCTTCATGCTCCACTCATAGTCGCCGCGATCTTTGATCACAAACTTAATTTGATCGTGCGGCTGCAGCACCGCGAGATTCGGCCAATAATTTTTATCTTCCTCGCCGCTGCCGGGACATTTGAGATCGACAATCTTAATCACTCGGGCGTCGAGCTGCGACAAATCCAAGCTCCCGCCGGTTTCCATCAACACCGTGTAGCCGCTCGCGAGCAGGCGCGCGCTCAATTCATAAATTTCTTTCTGTAACATCGGCTCCCCGCCTGTAAGCTCGACGAGCTTGCAGCCGTAACTGTCCACCTTCGCCAAAATCTGTTCGAGCGTCATTTCGACGCCGCCATAGAAAGAATATTCGGTGTCGCACCACACGCAGCGCAGATTGCAGCCGGTGGTGCGAATGAACACGCAAGGCAATCCGCTGAAAGTCGATTCGCCTTGAATAGAGTAAAAGATTTCGGTGATGCGCATCTGAGAGATTTGCCTTTATTCGGAAGTGTCGTTGTTCAAATTTAATTTTCCGCGCGCGAATATATCCCATTCGCGCCTGCTTTGCAACGCTCGGAACTTTTCATTTCGCTTTCGGTTGAATGTCCATCACACGGTCTACCATTTTTCACCACGGAGTTGACATGCCCCCCTCCCAAGCCCTGATGCGGCGCAGCGCGCTGTGCTTCTTGCTCGTTTGTTCCCCTCTCGCGGCGCAAAGCGGCCTGCGTTTGAACTTGCCCGTCTCCGACGAGGCCTCGCCCCAGGAAGGCCGGCGCTTCTATCAAAACTTTTATGAAGGCTTGCGCCTAAGCTTCTCGCGTCCGCATCTCACGCTCATGACCGCCGGACTTGTGATCGAGCAACAGGAAAAATGGCAAGGCTGGCATTTGCCGCCCTCGCGTTTTGATCTCACGTTGTCTGCGCAACTCGCGCGCACGGACGGCAGGCATTGCCTCGGCGCGATCAGCCCGCGGCATTATCCGCGCGCGGTCGCCACATATCGTCTCGGCGGCGTTTTGCTGCTCGATGTTTTTGCCGGACAAGATTACGCGCCCTCGACTTATTTCAAACTCCTCCGCTTTCATCAAGCCTTGTTCTATAACACCGCCTTCACGCATCTCGCCAAGCGCAACCTGAATCGGTCGCGGCCCGACGGCTCCGATACACAATCATTTTTTTCGGGACATGCTTCCACGGTGTTTGCGACTTCGACTTTTCTCTATCTCGAGCTGCGCGATTTCTTTCGCAGCGCCGCGCAAGCCGGAAGGTTGCCTTTAATGCCCGAACGCAATTGGAAGCTCGTCACGGGCGCGGCGTTGTTTGGTTGGGCCTCATACGTGGGCTATTCGCGCGTGCATGATCGCAAGCACTATCCCACTGACGTGCTCATCGGCGCGCTTTCCGGCTCGCTCATCAGTTATTTGGTTTATCCGCATCCTCATCGCTTTGAACCTTCCGCGCAAACTAGGCTGCGCTTGAACACGAGCTTCAGCCTCTCGCGCTTTAACCTCCGCGTCGATTTTTGAAACGCTATTCAATTGAGAGCGCGAGCTTCGCTCTAAAAACAAAAACTTTTCTGTAAGCGGATTGAACGAATAAAGCGGATACAGCTTTTTGCTCTATCCGCTATATTCGAAAATCCGCTTACAGTAAGCTTTGGGGGCGGGGTTTGTCCGCATTGTGCTTGCATGAGATTGGTCATTTCAACGTCTCCAAATCCCTCCGTATCTTTGCATACCACTCACGATTAAACTCGGCGACGCGCTCGGCGTGCTCGAAGATCGTAACTCTTTCCGAGGATAAAAAACGATCCGCGGCATAAGCCGGTGCGAGTTGTAGCGCCGTGACCGCGATCTGCGCGTTCAAATCCTCCACGCGCAAGCGCTCCTCCAAAAGCTCCAACAAAATGGCGCGATAACGCGCGCGATACTCCGCGTTCATGAGCAGGCGCTCACTCAGCTTGTTCGCGCCGCGAATATTGCTACGCGCCGGATGCAACGTGAGAATGTGATCCATGTCCCACGGCACAAATTGAAATTTCCCCACACGCGGATCGAGATGCAGGCGAAAGTTGTTGAAGTAGCCGTCCCAATTGTGAATGAGCACCGACACTGCCAAGTAGCGCAGATAGTTTTCCACTTCGAGCAAACTCTCCACCCGGCTCGGCAACGTTTCAGGTGTGGCTTCATCTAACAACACAAGCAAGCGCTCCAAATCTCCGAAAAAATTTTCGCGCCGTCCGCGGCTTTCAAAGCCGAGACGCACATCATACCCGCCGCTGAAACTGAATTGCGCGTTCGCATTCGTCGCTTCATAAAGCGAACCCAAACTCTGCCCGCGTCGCGCAAAAAAATCCTCGTCAATCGGTTCGATCAAAAAATAAAGCCCGAGATATTCGCGATTGACATAAGCCGCGAC
>CAYNDW010000109.1:0-12594 GCA_964395375.1 uncultured Cytophagia bacterium | reverse complement strand
AAAGGCTGGTTAAACGGAGATACGGCCTAGTCTGCGCAAAGAAGATAATCGAACTTTTTAACTTTGTACAGAGTTTTTTTGCCCGCCTGAAACCTCTCGGTGCTTGCAGCAAGGGAGAACAGCGCTACAGAAGGGTATAACAACAAGATGGGAAAGAACGAATTCGTCTTTCCCATCCCGTTTAAATCAACTCGCGCGAGCGCGTTTTCGCAAGGCGATTAAATTTCTCCGAGATCCTGCAAAATCTTCCGCGCCGCGGTTTGCGCTTCATCGGCTTTCATGTGATACAATGGAAAGCCGAAGACCACAACTTTATAATCCGTGCCCAAATATTTCATGCCCGTGATCGCGCCTTGATAATCCGGATTGCCGGTGAAGGCATTGAACGTATAGATCGCTTGCGCCGCGGCCACGTCGCCGCGCACGGTAAACACGTCAATGGGCGAAAGCCCGTTTCTTCCCGGAATCGGATTCTTTGGGTTATCGACATTCATATTCGAATGCCCATTCGCGCCGGTAACACCCGTGAACTCAAACAAATTTCCCGGCGTTTGGCGCGTGGAGGCGAGCTTCAGATAATCATAGATGAAGGGGAAACCCGTGGCGAAACTTACGACCGGTGTCGTGCCCGCGAGTTGATTTACTCCGCGCCAACCCACGATCCACATTTTGCCGCCGAGCTTGAAATAATCCGTGGCGAGTTGCGTCTGCCGTGGCAAAACGGAATAAGTCGCCTCATCGCTGACCCACATGACGGTGGAATAATTTCCAATCCCGCGTTTCGGCGTGGGATTGCCTTGGGTCAAAATATCCCATTTTGCGGAGCGCGCATTCAATGCCGTCAACAGGTTCATATAATAGGTGTCAACGTTCGTATCACCGGTGGCGGGCGGACGGCCTGCAAGCTGACCATTGCCGTCATCGACGACGAGAATGCCCTGATTCAACGTCGCGGTCACAAGCTCAAAATCAAACTTTACGATGTTGCTCAACGCGCCGCCAATATCCTGATATTCCACTTCGAGTGAATGCGCGCCGGTCGCGACAGTGTTCAACGTTAAGGCTGAGGTGGCCGTGGAATATTCCGTCCACGCGCCGCCATCAACACGATAACGGCTGCCGGCAGATCGAGCGCCCGCATAATTAAATGCCACCGACCATGCGAAGGTCACGGTGTTACCGGCCGGCAATGAGAAAGCGGAGTTGTCTTCATAAAAGCTTTGGTTGTTGACTTGTGTGGTTACCGAGGCCGTCGGTTTAACCGTATTGGAAGAAACAAAGGCAAACGCGATCGGTGTTTCATCAACCGCCATCGCGGCATCGCGCACCTGCGCGATAAATTTGTGCGCGCCTTCGGGCAACAGTCCAAAACTCGAAGCAGTGCTGAACTCGATCTCACCGGCATTCAACCACGCCGACCATGCGCCGCTCTCATCAATCTTGAAACGATAAGAATACTCTGGGCCGTTGTCGGAATCGTCAATGGGCAAAATCGTAAAAACGCCGCCGCGTCCAAAGGTCGCACCCGGGGCCGGATTGCCTACAATGGCGAGCGCGGTGTTGGGCGGCACATTGCGGGCATTGAAGGTCAAGGTTGCGGGTGTCGGATCAACCTCGCCCTTGTCGTCCACGGCTGCAACGGAGAGGCTGTGGGCCTCATCTTTGTTCGCAGCGGTAAAACGAAAAGTGGAATCCGTTCTCGTCACGAATTGTGCCTGACCATCCACGACCAAATTGAAGCCTTTCACCACACCATCCGTGTCTTCGCCTTTCCAGGCCATCGTAACATAATAACTGGTGGTAGCGCCGGGTTTCGGCGCGGAGGTGATTTGCGTTTCCGGCGCAACGTTGGCATTCACAGAAGAATCCGCCGGATCCAGAACACTGCAACTCACCAGCCCGAGCAGAAATAAGCCCAAAGCACTACACCATACTATGCGCTTGGGAAACTCAAAGTATTTCATGCCATATCCTCTCGCGGGGTTTATAGGGTTAAGTGAAGTCGGACTTGCGCCTCGCCTGCTTTGAAACTGTTAACGCACTTTTCGCAAAAGTCCAGCTTCGCTTCATTGCTAGAATTGGAACGACAACGAAAAACGATGCGGCTGATTCAAGAACGAGCTGCTATCCGTGAGATCGCCTTGATCGGCATACGCATAATCCACATGCAAAGCGCTTTTCTCACCGAAGGGCACATTCACGCCAAAGCCCAGGGCAAAGCCGTCGGTATCATAGTTGAAGTTATAGCCGCCGCGCACCGCCAAGCGGTCACTGAACATCAACTCGAGGCCGCCGTTTATTCTTTCTTTGTTATCACCCGGATGCTCGAATTGTCCGGCAATATTGCCTTTGATATTCTCGCCCAAATCCAAACCGAACATCGTTTCCAAATCAGCGAAGATGCCGGTTTTGAACGTGATCGGCAGCGGGGCGGTATCGTAATCGCGTGATTGTGCGACGCCGCCGGTGGTGCTCGAAGTCCGCAAGTCCGCATAGGAACCGTCAAACTTGGTGTCCGGGCCGAAATTTTGAATGACCATACCCAAACGCATGGAACGAAAATCGGTTTGGTATTGCAGCCCGGCGTCGAAGCCCATGCCTTGCGAAACCAGGCCGGCCAATTCTTCGCGCAGGTACTTGGCCTGCACGCCAAAAGTAAAGCGGTCGCTGACTTTGCGGGAATACGTCAAACCCACCGCGATGTCCGAAGCCGTGAACAACTCGCCGGTGCCTTCGGGCCGCGAGGGCGTGCGGATGATGAGATCATCCATATGCAAAACATTCAGGCTCACACCGAAAGTGCCGATGGAATTCGACAACGGGAGCACGATACCGACGCTCTCGTATTTGATGTCGGCCGGCATATTCACATGCGTCAACAACAGCTCGCGCTGTGTGGCCCAGCCGATACCCGAGGGATTCCAATATAAAGCCGAGGCATCGACCGCGCCGGCGACGAAAGCATTGCCCATTCCGATACCGCGCACACCCACCGGTATTTTCAGAAACTGAAAAGAGGTGGTCCCCACGCGCTCAATGCCCCACACCGTCATCGGCAGAGCGATCAGTAAAAAAATGCACAAAGTCTTTTTCATGTTCGATCTCCATTATTGCCAGTAATCAGTGACCAGCAATCAGTGACCAGCAATCAGTGCTTAGCATTCGACTGATTACTGAACACTGATCACTGTTTACTGACAACAGGCTATTTCACCACGATGAACTTGCCGATTTTTTCTTCGCCGTTCGCTGCGACGCGATACAAATAAATGCCCGAGACGATTTCTTGCCGCAGCCGCGACTGCAAATTCCACACTTCGACGCCGGTGCCATTATGCTGCAGCTCCTGGACTAAGTCGCCGCCGAGGGTAAAAATTTGAATGGTCGCTTGTTCGGGCAAATTCACAAATTGCATGGTCTTCGGGAAAGTGCGATTGCCGGATTCATCAAATCGTCCAAACTGCTCATACTCCGAACTGCCGAGATAGGGGTTGGGAACGACATAGACATTTTCCAATAAGGACTGCGAGGCCGAGTTTGCGACGACGACTTTTTGCCGCGTGATGCCGCGCGAGCTTTCCAGCACGCCGACGCCGCCAATCGTGCGGTCATTTTCGGGGTGATTGATGCCATCGCCGTTATCGCCGTTGTCGTACGCCGTCACGGCGTACTTAATTTGCACCAGAGGTTGAACACCGTTATCAACATATTCATATTGACCAGCGGCATTCACCGCGGGCAGACCGCGATCGAAGCCCATACCATTGATGAGATCATAATCCGCTACGAGCGTAAAATTCACCCCATCCAATGAGCGCCAGATGCGGTACCCTTCAAAATCGAGTTTTTTGGCAATGGGGTCAACAGATTTTTCCGCGCGTTTGTCCCAGGTGATTTTCACTCCGCGCTCCAAAGGCATCAAAGTGAAATTCGGAGCATCGGGCGCAGCGGGACCACGAAAGTCGTTTTGGAATAACGCCAACGCTTGCCGCGAATTCTGTGCAATAAGCTCACGATTCTCCGCGAGTGACAAACCTTTTTTACCGCCGTTCACAATCGTCAAAGTCACCGGCAAGGTCTCGCCCGGTTGCACGTCTCCCAACGGGCCGAAAGAAAACAAGAAGCGCCAATCGCTATTGACAAACTGGTCGGGATCGCGCACGCCGCTCGACATTTTTACATATTTTTCCAAATTATCGTTCGGGTCGCCGCTGCCCGTGAGACGGCTGAAATTCAGATACGAAAAACCGGCGTTGGGCCGTGGCGTTTTGAGCACACGCACGCCAAAGAATTGCGCTTCCATGCCTTCGCCATCATCATCACCGCCGATGGCAGTTCCCAACGAATCAATGAAGAAAGTGATATCATCTTCGGAGCCGGGGCGGCCCTGGGCGTCGGTTTGTGCGTCAAAATCAAAAAAAGTTGCCAGCCAAACGTCCTTCAAGACTTCGTTGCCGATGTTCGTGACAAAGTATTCCAAAATCAAAAAGTCGTCGCGAAAGGTTTCCGGCCATTGATAGCTGTGTTGCACCACACGCACGCCCAGCGGCGTGAAACCGTCGGGATCGGGAGAAGAGAGGCACGAAGCGCACGTATCCACATAAGTGGTGTACCATTCTTGGCTGCCACGGGCATTCGTGTCTTCATCTTCTTTGCCATCACCATCATCATCCAAACTGCCGGGCACTTTATCGCCGTCCAAGTCCGGATCGGCTGCGTCTATTTTTCCGTCAAAATCATTGTCTAGAAAATCCGCCGACATGTCGCCGACTGGATCTTCATCAATATGAGGCTCCGGATCGTAATTCAAAATGCCGTCACCGTTGGCATCAGCAGCCGGGCCATCCCAATCGTTGCTGGCACTGCCGTCGCTGTTGAGATCGTCGGTAGCAGCATTCCAATCGCCGTCATCATCATTTTCCTTGGAGGCGTTGTCTGTGGATTGATATTGCCAACCCGACAACGGCCCGAATTCACCCGTGCCGTCGTTGCCGTCGGTCACAGTGGAAACGATCCGAATGTCATTCTTCTTGGCACCAATCCACAATCCTCCGGAAAACAAGAAGCGCGTGCCGGTACCACCGGGGTATTCCAGTTTGGAGTCGCGTTGCGATGACAACGGGTGATAGGGCGTCGGAGGCCCCGCGGGCCGGTCATCGGGATTGGCCAGTTCGCCAAAATTTGCCATCATCAACCACTGCAGGCCTTTGTCATGAATAGCGAAACGCGGGCCGACGATGGCGTTGGGCTTTTGCAATAAGCCCAATTCATTAAACGACCAGGGACGGTCATATCGTTCTTGGGGTTTTTTACGATTGCCGTTTTTTCTTTCGGCGAAAGCGGGAGTAGAATTGAGCGCCGAAAAGAGCACAAAGCCGGCAAGCGCAACACCCATGAGTTTTGAAATTTCATGCAATCTCCTTCCGTATCCTAAGGAACCTAATCACAATCAGTGAATCGGACTTTGCGCACCGTAACAAGTTGCGCAAAGTCCGATTTAGCTCGTTCTTGGAGAATTAGAATTCCGTGGTGATACCGAATCGAACGACGCGGCCATTTGACCACGCATTCGGGTTCGGAACTGAATTGGCGTAGCCGCCGTAATTGCGCGAGCGTGAAGTGCCGCCATTGGTGAAGCCGATCAAGTTGCGATAGGCATCCACGATACCGCCATCGTCGGGGCCAATAGGATTGAGACGATTCAACAAATTCTGCACTTCGAAAACAATACCCGCGCGCGAGCCTTTGGTTAAGTTAAAGAAGCGGCGCGCACGGAGATCGACCACCGCGGTCCAGGGGTAGCGAATGGAATTGGTTAAAGGCACCAACGTGCCATTCGAAAGGGTCACCGGCGTGTAAGGCAGGCCGCTGCCAAACTGGGCCAGCAAACTGATGTTGAAGTTCTCCAGAATTGAGAAATTACCCAGACGCGGCCCGTCACCTTCGCCATAATGATAATCCAAATTTACGACGACGCGCTGCCGCTGATCCCAATCGGAGGGAAATTCCACGCCATCAATGATATCCAGCGTATCATAGGTATCGCGCGGATCAGAGTGTGTTGCCTTTGCCACTTGGAAGGTATAGGTGGCATCGCCGGAGAAAAACCGGCCCGCCCGCTGCGTCAATTGCAACTCCAGGCCCTTAGAGGTGCCATAAGCATCGTTGAAAAAAGTGTTGAAGACGTTGCCAGCTTCATCAAACTCCGGACGGACTTGCACCAAATTGTCGATGTCCTTGAAAAAGCCGGTAACGGAGAGGAGCGTGTTCAGACCGAATTGATGGCGAATGCCGAATTCGTATTGAATGGTTTCTTCCGGTTTCAGATCGGGATTACCGACAATCGAAGCCGAACTGCCATAGACCTGATTCACCGAGGTATAGACGTTGCTCAACTGTGGGCGCTGGAAAAAATGGCCATAGCTGAAGTAAAACATGTCGCGCTCGGTCACGGGGAAAGAGAAACCGGCACGGGGCAGGAAGCTCCACTTCGCACCGGGAATATCATAGCGGGCTACGCCGCGCGAAGTATCGGGATTGGCGACTTGCTGTCCGGGATCGAAACGCTCAACGCGAAAACCCAAATTGACGATGGCGGTACTGAATTCCATCTTGTCTTGAATGTAGGCCGCATTCCAATTGGGAAAAAATTGATCCGCGCTCGGAAACAAGCCGCTACCGTTATAAGGACCAAGCAGGTCGCGCCCAATGTTGCTCAACTCAAAGTAGTTGGATTCGAATCCGCTTTTGATCTGATGATTTTGGGTAACCTGACTGGTGAGATCGAATTTGAGCGAGTAGATCACGGATTTGCGTTTGAAATAGCTCGCACGGCCGCCGGTCCGGTGCACGCCGTTGATCCATTGGCCGCGGAAGGGATTGTTGATGCCTTGCAACTGCCAGGTTTGGTTCGAATTGCGGCTGGCCCGCGGGTCGTCGTTGTAATCATAAAGACCATTGCCGTTGTAATCCACAAACGGCTCTCCCACGTCGAAGGTGCGATCGCCATCAAGGTCGGAGAAACCTTCCGCAGGCGTACCAAACCCGCGATACGGCTCAATCACGAACGGCAATTGCTCCAACGGCACACCGCTCGCGATCAACGCATCATATTCGCGAATCCACGCATCCAATTCTTCAAAGCTAGAATAGGAACGTCCATCTTTGCCGCGCTTGGGCAACCCACCCGTGAACGTCGAAAAACGGCCGACTTTCACTTCATAGAAAGTCTTGGAATTGAGCGTGTGCGTCCAATTCAAATTAAGTTGATTGGCGCGAAACTCGGTGCGGCCGAGATGATCGTAGCCGTTCCAACCATACGGCTGGAGATCTTCATCAATCTTGCCGTCACCGTCGTCATCAATACCGTTGAGCGCTTCTTCGTCCTTGCGGCCGTCGCCGTCATTATCCATACCCCAGGCAAAATCACTCAGATAAAAATTTTGATCAAGAACCGTGTCTTCGTCGATTCGGCCGTCGCCGTCATTGTCGACGCTATCGAAAAATTCTTCGTCGCGGCGACCGTCACCGTCGTTATCGCGAAGATCACTGATGCCCAACTGCTGCGCGCGCGCCACTAAATTTTGAACATTGCTGCCCGTGGTAAACGCCCAACCGTGCGTGTTATCGTGATTGCCACGATAGCCAAAGGTCAATTTCTTGTTGGGCGAGAGTTGCCACAGCAACTTGGTATCCCAACTTTGCAGCACATTCTCGCGATTATCGCCCAGCCCAAAGAGCCGGCCAAAGATGGTCTCATTGCGCAATAACGAAGAAGTGTTGAGCCGGGGAGATTCTACCAGAGGGGATTTGGCGTTGATATTCGCGATGGCATCCGAATGAAAATTGGCGCGATCCGACAGGCGGGTTTCGCCTTGCAAAAACATCGTCATGTAGCCCGGGATTTTCAAACCAAGTGCGGGCAATACATTTGTCGTAAGCGGTTCCGGACCACCGAGGTTGGCTTCGTACCAGTCAAAATTCGTTGCGCTTTCGCCGATCCCACCGTCACCCAAGTGGTCGGTTTGATAAAAGACATGGCCGCTATAACGATCTTTTTTACCTTCTTGGGTATTGAGCAGGATGATACCGGATTGCGCATTGCCGTATTCCGCATTGAAACCACCGGAAATGATCTGCAATTCGCTCAACGCCGAACGGCCGACATTCAAGCCAATGGTACGCGCTTGCGGGTCTTCCACGCTGACGCCGTCCACCAAAAACGCGACTTCGCCGGCGCGGCCGCCGCGAATGTGCAGATTGTTACCGCGACCTTGCGCACCAGCATTCAATGCTACGGCATCATTCACCGTGGTAATGGGCAAAGATTGAATCTGATCACTGTTTGAGATTTTCGAAGAAGCGGTTACGTCTTTTTGAATCAAGGGACGCTCGGCAATAACTTCGATGACTTCACCCAATTGTAAAGTCTCCGGAGACAAAGAAAAATTCTTGCTTGTCGTCAAATCCGCCGAGACTTGTACGCCTTTTTCCACGATCGAAGTATAACCGATGATGGAAACCTTCACATCATAGATACCCGGTGGCACATTCAAAATGAAGTACTCGCCGTTCGGGTTCGTTGCAGCACCGAGTGCGGTGCCAACGACAATAATATTCGCGCCGGGCAAGGGTTCGCCGTTTTCCTTGTCAACAACTTTCCCTGAGATTTTACCGGTAGTGCCGCCTAAGACTATCGTGCTACTCAGCACAAAAGCCAGCAGCGCATTCCACCAGACTGGTTTATTTGATCTGATCATAACAACCCTCCGCGACTTGGGTTCAACATCCTGAATTGGTTTTCAAAAAATTAAGATCACCGCTTTGTGCCAGACGAACATGCAGCCCCGGCTCACAACAAAGCAACTTAGTAAACAAGTTTAGATTAAAGAGGTGGGAAGGTGGAATCTCAAATCTAGCCGATTTGTGCCTACAACGATACTCGAGCAATTTGAGCCATCGCATCGTGCAATTTTGGCAAACCATATACCAGCCATTTGTAATTCTATTTTGCGGCTCAGAAGCTTTATGCTGGTTGTGAATTTTATAAGTCTTTTAAATCGAAATATAAAATGTCCCAAAACGTCAATGCTCATAAAAAATCGCAAGAACAGCAGGGTCGTCGTGCAAAAGCCTTCCACATCACCGGACAGCTTTTGCACAGAAGATATTGAGAAATGATTCAGCCAAGAGCAGGATGCAGTGCGAGAGGAAAATCAAAGCGCGAAACCGGTGTTGCCTTGAATCAGTGCCGGCAAAGGCGCGCGCTTAAACGATAGTATCACTTTGAAAAACGCTCACGTCTGCGAAGATTTTAAAAGCATTTTAAATTGCAAATTTTCAATTTAAAATTTTCAATGCTTTTGCTTTTTGATTAAGCAGAGTGGGCCCTGTAGGGCTCGAACCTACGACCAGCGGATTATGAGTCCGCCGCTCTAACCGACTGAGCTAAGGGCCCGAGGACGGATGTAATAAAGCCGCGTGCGCACGTCAAAAAGCGGCCTGAATATATTCGCACCGGCGGCATGAGTCAAGGGCTTTCTTCCCATCGAAGGCCCGCGATACCATTGCATTGAAATACAAAATAGCGCATGCACGAAAAGCAACTCGCCTTCCACTCAATTGGGTTGAGCAGAAGCTTGCTGCTCCAATTCGTTGAACATTTTTTCCGCCTCGGATAGGTTTGGCGCATGCTTCAAGCCCGCCAAAAATTTTTGCAGCACTTCCGCGCGTTGCGTTTGCTGCACGCGTAGTATCAAATTTTCGCCGGCTTCGCCGAATTTAATCTCCAGGACCACGGCGATACTTTGCGCAATGCCTTGCGTGACGCCCTGCGCGACACCTTGCGCAACACCTCTTGCCAAGCCGATGCGTTCTGCTGTAGTGATGTAAGACATCTTATTTGCCTCCTTCGCTTTTTTAACCTCGCCAAAAAGCTCTTGTTCCAAGCCTTCCGGCAATCTCATGATCCAGTCGATAAACTTATAAAGCACTCGAATAGTTTCATGCGGCATACCAAGGTGATAGAGTTCGAGCAGGAAGCGTTTCTTCCACGAGTAGCGCTCTTGGAAATTACTCTCGGTTTCCTGTGCTCTTAAAAAGGCTCTGACCACCATGGCGAACGGATTGGGATTGAATTCCAACTCTGCCAATTGCTCACGATAGTCCAGCAGCTTGATCATGGTATAGCGAAAATTGACTTCCGTGCCCCAACTCGCACGCGAATATTCGCTCGGACGAAACGCTGAGTTATCATCCGTCAACACCGCCACGCTGATCACGTCGCGGCGGAATTTGTCGAAGGTGCGATAGTTGTAAATGTACATGCGTTCGGGAAAATCCTTCTCGGCGTAGCCTTGCAGCTCGAGGTGAATCAAGAGCCAACTCTCACGGCCATTACGGAGAAACACTTTCACGAGCTTATCCAGCACACGCTTGCCGGTTTCACTTTCCACCGCGATTTGTTGCAGCTCATTCTCTAAAAACTCCGGCGGCTGCGTGAAGTCAATCGCGCGGTGCAATTCCGGAAAGAAGAACGCGAGGAAGTCTTCGAACAAATCTTCGATGACTTCTTTCCACGGGCTGTCTTGTTCCATCGCCACCTCCCGCTGCGCTTCCGACGGATAGAAGCAAAGGCATTTTAAATTTTCAATTGCACATTTTCAATTTAAAATGTTCCATTAAAAAAACCGGGCAGGCGCTTCACACCTGCCCCGCATTTTTTATCGCGCCAGGTCTTTGGCCTTTTCCGTGTTTTCCCAGGTAAAGCCTTCGCCGTCGCGGCCGAAGTGGCCGTAGGCTGCGGTGGCTTTGTAAATCGGGCGACGCAGCTTGAAGTATTCGATAATCGCGCGCGGGGTGAGATTCCAATTCTTCCGCACGAGCTTTTCAATTTCTTCATTCGGCATTTTGCCGGTGCCGAAGGTTTCGACATAAATCGAAACCGGCTCCGCCACGCCGATAGCATAAGCAACTTGCAACTCGCAACGATCAGCTAAACCCGCGGCGACAATATTCTTCGCCACGTGGCGCGCCGCATATGCGGCCGAGCGATCAACCTTCGTCGGATCTTTGCCCGAGAACGCGCCGCCGCCGTGACGACCAAAGCCGCCATACGTATCAACGATGATTTTGCGGCCCGTCAAGCCTGCGTCGCCTTGGGGCCCGCCAATCACAAAGCGGCCCGTGGGATTGATGTGATACGCAATCTTGCGTTCGTCAATCATATCCGAGGGAATCACGTGCTTAATCACCTTCTCCAAAATTTCATGACGAATTTCTTCGGTGGTGGCTTCGGGATGATGCTGCGTGGAAACGACCACGGCCTCCACGTTTCTCGGCTTGCCATCAATGTAGCGCACGGATACTTGCGCTTTGCCGTCGGGGCGTAAAAACGGAATGATATTCTTTTTGCGCGCTTCCGCGAGGCGATGCGTAAGCTTGTGTGCCAGCATAATCGGCATGGGCATGAACTCTTTCGTCTCATTCGAAGCATAGCCGAACATCATGCCTTGATCGCCCGCGCCTTCGCGATCAACGCCCATCGCAATGTCCGGCGATTGGCGATCAATCGAAGTGAGCACCGCGCAGGTTTGATAATCGAAGCCGTATTGCGCATCCACATAGCCAATGCCTTTGATCGTTTCGCGCACGATGTCGGGCACATGCACGTAGCAATCCGTGGTGATTTCACCGCCGACCACCGCCATCCCGGTGGTCACAAACGTTTCGCACGCCACGCGGCCTTTAGGATCTTGCGCGAAGATGGCATCCAAAACCGCGTCGGAAATTTGATCCGCGATTTTATCGGGATGCCCTTCCGTGACGGATTCCGAGGTGAAGAGCATGGATGAAGACATCGTCACTCCTTAGATATGAAGATGAAGGTTGGGGCCGGCTCAACCGTGAAATTGCTCCAGCCGTTCTTTTAATAAATCGATTTTCTTCACCGGCGTGGGATCAACGCCGTTGAGCACCGCGAGATACACGCTCGTCAAATCTCCCAAGAAGATGAGCGAGAACAGCCGCGCAAGCAGCGCGTGGCCCTGGCTCAATACTTCGATCACGGGCGCACTGCTTTGCGCGATCAACTCGCGCGTCACTTCCATGCGCTTTTGCACCCGCGAATAATCTTGCCGGTCGCGCAAATAGATCACTTGCAAATTTTGATCAACTGCGCGGCGCAGGCCCCAGCCTACGAGCTCGTTGTGATTCAATTCCGGAAAGGCATTGTGCCACGATAAAATTTCGGCGTTCTCGCAAAACTGTTCTTTCCAACGCCATGCTGCGACTTCGAAGAGACCATAAGACGCATAGATGATCGGCAATCGGAGCGTCAAAGCTTGCGCGATATTCTTCGCAAGATTCTGCTGGCCTTCGGCCGCCACGCTCCATTGCTCGCCAAGTTTCTCCAACAACGCGCGCGTCTCGTGAATATCACCGGCAGGATCGGGCGTGAGGCCAAGTCGATACAAGATCAGCAACAGCGGCACGGTCAAATGCGCGAGCGCCGCGCGCGGCGGAAAGCCCGGCGGCAACGAATAAACTGGCAAATTGTTTTGCTGCGCCAACGCATTGAGTTTTCCGCCGGAGGTA
>CAYNDW010000108.1:0-12698 GCA_964395375.1 uncultured Cytophagia bacterium | reverse complement strand
AAGCCAACTCTCGGTCAATGGCCAATCGCCCGAGCTTTCTGAAATTATCAACTCGATTTGGTACACGCAGATTCGGCCCATTGCCGTGGGCGCGATGCTCGTGGGCGCAGCGAAAACCATGTGGGGCTTGCGCAAGTCGCTGGCCTCGGCCTTTCGCGGCGCGTTGCACAAAGGCAGCGCGGTGGAGCAGCCTTCGCGTTTGGAAACCGATCTCAATCTCCGCGTCATTCTCGGCATCACTGTGGCGCTCGCGATTCCGATGACGTTTCTCTATTACTACTTCAGTCACAGCGTGCTCGGCGCAATCGTCGCCGCAGTCGTGATGTTGGTGATGGGCTTTCTCTTCTCCGCGGTCGGCGGTTGGCTCGTGGGATTGGTCGGCGGTTCGAATCAACCGATCTCGGGCTTGACGTTATCGACGTTGATCATTGCAGCATTGCTAATGGTGCTCTTCAACGTGACCGGCTTGCAAGGCGTGGCCGCGGTGCTCGGCGTGGCGGGCGTGGTGTGTTGCGCGTGCGCGATCTCCGGCGACATGATTCAAGATTTGAAAGTCGGGCAATTGCTCGGCGGCACGCCGAAGAAGATGGAGATTGCGGAAATTATTTCAACTGTGGTAGTCGCGTTCATTCTCGTGTTGCCCATCATCATTCTGCACGAGGGCAACATCAAAGCCGGCGGCATCGGCATCGGCGATAAAGAATTGCCCGCGCCGCAAGCCGGACTCATGGCGCAGCTCGCCACCGGCATCGTGGGCGGCGAAATGCCGTGGGGCCTCATTCTTTTCGGCATCGCGTTCGGCGGCGCGTTGTTGTTGATGGGCGCGCCCTCGCCCATGTTGATCGCAGTGGGAATGTATTTGCCTTTCGAAACGAGTTTCGCGATCTTTGTGGGCGGCGCGATCAAAGGCTTTGTCGATCGTCGCGTGGCAAAGAAAAAATTGGACGTTGCGCAAAGCGAGCGCGTGGAGAACACGGGCACGCTGCTCGCCTCGGGCTTCATCGCGGGAGAGTCGATCACCGGCGTGTTCTTGGCGGGCCTGGTTCTGCTCGCGGAAAGATTTCACTTCAGCTTTGAATCGCTCTCCGGCCTCGTGTTCGGGGTTTCAGAATTTAGTTTCGTGAACGGCGTGCTCGGCGAATGGATTCTGCCGGCAGTGGTTTTAGGTGTGATCGCGTATGTGTTGATTGCGCTGCCGTTGAAGAAGGCTTGAGGTATGACGGTACTCGCCCCAATAAAAATGTCATTCTGGAAGAATCTTCCCTCGCACTGGGAAAAGATCCAAGTACTAGGGAAGTTCCCTCCAGGATGACATTTCAAAAAGGGCGCATTACAAATTAACTCTAAAACAGTTTGTCATTCCCCCCCCACGCGGAGCGTGCGCACAATGATCAGGATGAAATCTCAACCTCATCTACCCATAAGGAGCTTTATGCAAAAAAAATCTTGGCGTATGCGATGGAGCGCACTCGCGCTCGCGCTGTTGGCAATGATCATGTTGACCGCCGCGGCGTTTCCACCCGATGAAGGCATGTGGACGTTTGACAACATTCCGTTGAAATGGCTCAAAGAACGTCATGGCTTCACGCCCACGCAAGAATGGCTCGATCATATTCGCTTGGCGAGCGTGCGTTTCAATGACGGCGGTTCGGGTTCGTTCGTGAGTCCGAATGGCCTCGTGCTCACCAATCATCACGTCGCGCGCGGGCAATTGCAAAAGATGTCTTCGCGGGAAAAAGACTATGTGAAAGACGGTTTCTATGCCAAGGCCACCGCGGAAGA
The DNA here is from genome assembly GCA_964395375.1 of uncultured Cytophagia bacterium. Lineage (GTDB taxonomy): Bacteria > Zhuqueibacterota > Zhuqueibacteria > Zhuqueibacterales > Zhuqueibacteraceae > JABWAN01. The sequence goes on along the minus strand of CAYNDW010000108.1, from coordinate 10,916 downwards.
AATCAAATGTGCGGATCTCGAATTGAATGTGTTGATCGCGATGGAAGACGTGACCGCGCGCGTGCTTGGCTCCGTGAAAGCCGGCATGAGCGACAAAGCCGGCCTCGATGCGCGCAAAGCTGAAATCGCGAAGATTGAAAAAGAGAGCACCGAAGCCACGGGCCTGCGCTCGGACATCGTTCCGCTCTATCAAGGCGGCGAGTATTGGCTCTATCGCTATCAGAAGTACACGGACGTGCGGCTCGTGTTCGCGCCCGAGCAGCAGATTGCATTCTTCGGCGGCGATCCCGACAACTTCACGTTTCCGCGCCATGATCTCGACATGACGCTGATGCGCGTGTATGAAAACGACAAGCCGCTTGAGACCAAACACTATTTGAGATGGAACACCAACGGCGCGGCGCAAGACGAATTGGTTTTTGTCTCCGGCCATCCCGGTTCGACCAATCGGCTGAGCACGCAGGCGCAGATCGAATTTCAACGCGATCATGTTTATCCCTATCGCCTCGCGCTGTTCAAGCGGCGTTTGGACGTGCTGCGCCGCTATTCGGCTTTAGGCGAAGAGCAAGCGCGCCAAGCGCAGGGCCAAATCTTCGGTATTGAAAATTCCCAAAAGGCCTCGTTGGGCGAATACCACGGCCTGCTCGACGCGAAAGTCATGGCGAAGAAGCAGCAAGAAGAGAATGACTTTCGTTCGAAGGTCATGGCGAACGCGGAATGGAAAAAAAATTACGGCGCCGCGTGGGATGAAATTGCGAATGTCCAGAAGCAGCAGGTTCCCATGCTGAAACCCGCGCGCTATCGTGCGTTGCGCGGCTCGCGTTTGGCAAGCGTGGCGCTCACGCTCGTGCAATATGCGACGGAGACCAAGAAGCCCGACGGCGAACGTCTCGACGGTTTTCATGAGGCCCAGCTTGCTTCGTTGCGCTTCCGGCTCTTCTCTCCCGCGCCCGTGTATCCGCAATTGGAAGAAATGATGCTCGGCGATGGTTTGCAGGAATCGTTGGAGCAGCTTGGGCCGAACGATCCGTTCATCAAGCTCGTGCTCAACGGCCGCGCGCCCGCGGAGGTTGCGAAAGAGTTGATCAACAACACCAAGCTCGGCGATCCGGCCGTGCGCAAAAGTTTGGCGGAAGGCGGAGAGGCAGCAGTCACAGCTTCGAATGATCCGCTGCTTGCCCTTGCGCGCAAGCTCGACCCCATGGCGCGCGACATGAACAAGTGGTTCGAAACGAATGTGCAAAGCATAGAAACCGCGGCGGGCGAGAAAATCGGCAAAGCGCGTTTCGCGGTGTATGGCAAAACGTTGAACCCCGATGCCACTTTCACGCTGCGTTTGTCATACGGCACGGTGGCGAGTTATCCGATGAACGGCACGAAGGCGCAACCCATGACCACGATCTACGGCTTGTATGATCGCGCGTTTGGATTCGGCTTGAAGCCGCCGTTCGATTTGCCGCAACGGTTCCTCGAGCGCAAAGACAAGCTCACCATGTCCACGCCCGCGAACTTTGTGACCACCAACGACATCATCGGCGGCAACTCCGGCTCGCCGGTGATTAACAAGAACGGCGAAATTGTCGGTTTGATTTTCGACGGCAACATCGAGAGCTTGGTGGGCCGCTATGTTTATAACATTGAAACGAATCGCGCGGTTTCCGTGCATACCGGTTACATGATCGAAGCGCTGCGCAAGCTCTACGACGCCGGCGCGCTCGCCGATGAATTGGAAAGCAAACCCGCGCTGTAGATTTTTTTCGGTTGGAAAAAGAAAAGGCCGGACGCAATGTTCGGCCTTTTTTGTTTATAGCTCTTCCACAAAACCGTCATTCCACAGGAATCTTTTTACTTGCTGGAGACACTCTTTATTTTGGGAAGCATTACCAGCACTGAAAAGGTTTTTGCAGACGAAATCACTTCTCGAGCCCCAAGCGTCGTTAATTCGAAGCCGAGAGCTTTTTGAGATAGGCTTCGATCTCCTCGCGCGAAAGCTTTCGCAGAAGCTCTTCCAGCGGCAAGATTTTCAAAATTTCATCCGTCGGCAAGCCTCGCAAGCGTTCTTCCGTCGGCAAGCCTCGCAAGCGTTCTTCCGGCGGCAACCCTCGCAGGCGTTCTTCCGGCGTCAATCCTTTCAAGCGCTCTTCCAGCGTCAGCCAAGAGAGGGTTTCTTCTTTGAGGTCTCTCTTGTAATCTTCAACGGTGTAAGGCATGGGAATACCCTCTAATTTATATGAAGCATACAAACGATTCATGACCGTGCTCAAATCCGGCTGCCGCGTTTGATATTGCGACGCGCCATATTGCACTTTTTCCGCGACGCCGCTGAACAGCAGCCACAACGCATTGCGCTCAATCTTTGCGACCTCACTCAGAACGATGATGCGGATTTTCCGGCTGCCCCATTGCACTTCGTACACGCCTTGCTTGATCGCTCGCAGCGCGACTTCGCTTTCGAGCTTTTCGGGATGGCGCGTGGCCACGGCGTACAAGCTGAACTCTTCCACGGGCAACAAGTCGTCGAACGAGGGGCTGCTCTGCTTGCGATAGTTGACGTAGTGGCCGATCAGCTCATCCAGCGTCCACGCGTCCAACGGCTGGCGGGGAGATTTGTAGGTCATCAGATTGCGCCGCGCCAGATTTTCCAAACCGTCGGGCAGCTCGGCAATCGGTTGCCCCGAGCCTTGTTCGATGATCAGCACGTCCAAACGTTGCTTCTTGGTGGAGAGATCTTTCTCCACCTCCACTTGATAGCAAGAGTTCGTAAAATAGTCGATCAAGCCGAGGCCGAAGAGGTGATGCCATTCGATCATGCCCGCCGCGCTCCTTGTTGGGTGCGGGAGTAAAATAAGAAAATGTGGGAGAGAGTCAAGCGGTTCGTACAAACCGGCCACGAAAAAGTCTTTTTGGCGAAGAAACGCCGCATTCGTTTATTAGGGTTCTAATTTATCTGCAGCATCTCCTCCCGCACTCGCTTCGTCATTTCCTCCGCCGGCACCACCTCCGGCTCGTGTTTCTCATGCCGCGTGTGCGAGACCGTGGCCGCGCGCTGCGTTTGGAATTGCACCAGATCTTTCGAGAAGAGCAAGTCGAGCGTCCAATCCACGGCCACGCGCACCTTCTTTTCGAAACGCGGCAGTTTGCTGAGATAGATCGTGCGCCACATCCACCAGGCAAAGAAGCCGGAGAAGTTGCGCCCTAAAATTTGCGCCACGCCCGTGCGCCTTCCAATCGAAGCGAGCAAGCCGATCGTCTTGAACACGAACGGCTGCAACTTCCCGCCGCGAATCGACGCCTTCAAATTCTGCGCGAGCACGCGGCCTTCGCGAATCGCGTGTTGCGCCGTGGGCGGATAAGGCATACCGGTCTTAGGATCGGGAATCACCGCGCAATCGCCGAGCGCCCACACGCCGGAAAAATTCGGCACGGCCATGGTCGCGTCGACGACGATGCGGCCGCGATCTTTTTTGCACGGCAAAGTTTCAAGCAACGGATTCGGCGACGTGCCCGCGGTCCACACAATCGTAGCGGTGGGAATCATGGTGCCGTCATTGAGCGTAACGCCCGCTTCGGTCACGCCCGCCACGCGTGCGTGTACGCGAATTTCCACTTTGCGCTCCGCCAATTTCTTCTGCGTATACGCACCAAGCTTCTCGCCCAGTTCCGGCAAGATCACCGCGCCCGGATGCACAAGCACCACGCGAATTTGATCTTCATGGAGATGCGGATAAAACGCGCACGCTTCGCGCAGAAAATCGTTCATCGCGGAAACCGTCTCCACGCCCGCGAAGCCGCCGCCCGCCACCACGAACGTGAGCGCTTTCCCCCGGGCGTTCAGCGCGCATTCAAAATCGGATTCTTCCAACAATTCAATCATGCGATTGCGCAGCGCGATCGCATCGCCCAACGACTTCATCGTGAGCGCGCGCTCTTCCAAGCCCGGCAGCTTGAAGAAGTTCGTAATCGCGCCGAGCGCCAGCACCAGATGATCATACTCTAGTTCATGATGATGCTCGTCCTCGCCATGAAACACGCGCACGCGTTTGCGCTCCACCTCAATCGACTCCACATCGCCGTTGAAGAAACGCACGCGCCGCAGCAGCTTGCGAATGGGGTTGACGATGTGCGTCACGTCGAGATCGCTCGCCGCAATCTCGTGCAGCATGGGCGTGAACAGAAAAAAATTTTCATGATTCACGAGCGTGATCTCAATATCGGGATCGCGCGCGAGCGTTTTCTCCAATGCCAGCGCGGTGTACAATCCGCCGAAGCCGCCGCCGAGAATGACGATTTTAGTGCGAGACATGTGCTCTCCGCTGTATGAAAGGCGTGGGTTTGCAAAAGTTGTTTATCGGAGATTGGTCGGGGAAGGGAAGGAATGCTTACACTTTGCGCCGTTCACGCGGGAAGCGGCATTACGCGCACGCTCAAAACGCGAAACACATTTGCCCGGCCCGTTGCGGCTGCTCTTCGCCGAGTTGGTGCAATTCGCGTTCGAGCCATTGGATGTAATTGCGGCGGGAATTTCTGAGCGCGATCGCTTGCAAACAGAGTTCGCGCACGAGCACAGCGTATTGCGGCCATTGCAAGCGCACGCGCAACGGCAATTTCAGATAAGTCGGCGCATCGTCGCAAAACAGCGGACTCCGCGCCAGCGTCCAAATGTCGCATTGCTTTTCGCCCTCGGGAATTTCGCCCGTGCCTTGCAAGAGATGCGTCAACTCGTGGCCGATGGTGTTATAGCAAACGTTGCGCACGCGCAGCCGAATCGTCATCTGCTCGCGAATCGCCGCGCCGAGATGCGCTCGCGTATAGCCCACCGTGATCGTCTTGCCGCGCAACTCCGGAAAGTGACGCAACGACGCGTGCAGCATTGCAACCGCGCGTCGGCTCAAACGCTTCTTCATCACGGAAGTATATTGCAGCATCGGCATCAATCAAATCGCCTCACGATTTTTTTGTCGGGTCGGTGCTTCACCGAGGGGTCCTCTCCGCTTGTTTACCGAGGTGCGCTCTTCGCGCGAGCTGACTTAAAGCGCTTCGCGGACTTCAAAAAGCAAAAGCCTCGTTCGCATGCGAAACATTCACGCGAGCCGCCTCATAGTTGCACGCCCAGCACCGCGCGCGCTTCGGCATGAAACTCTGCTTCGGTCGCCGTAAGCTCACGCAGCTTTTCGAGCACAATGCGCCGAAACTCGCGGCGCACGAGCGCGAGATAGTTCGTCACCGTGCTCGTCGAAAGGCCGAACTCCACGGCAAGTTGATCATAGGTCAATCGCAAAGCATTGCTTTCCTCAAGCTCGTAGCGTTCGAACAGTTGAAAGTGCAGCGTGCGTTGTTTGGCTTCGCACTCCGCGCGCAGCGTTTCGAGCGCAAGACTGAACAAGCTGCGCAGCCATTCCTTTTCAAAATAGTCCTCAATATTTTCGCTGTCGGCAATTTCAACGTGCTGCAACTCGCCTTCGGCGCTTTCGAAATCGAGCGAAAGAATTTGCGCGCCGCCGCCGCGTTTGAGGCGTTGCTCCGCTTTGTTCGCGTTGGCAATATAGCCGTCGAGACACGTGCGCAGAAACGTGCGAAAGCGCGCTTTGGCCGGATCGTAGTTTTGGAAATAGCCTTTCTCCAAAGCCTGCGCGAAGAATCCCTGGGTGAGGTCTTTGGCGTCTTCGTTCGACTTGCGCCATTTCAAGCGCAGATACTTGTAGATCGGCTTCCAATACGCCGCAATGAGCACCGCAAACGAGCGCTGCCGCTCTTCCGCATTGTCACTGCGCACTGCGACTATCGCCGACCAGCGCGTGAGCGGGAATTGATCTTGCGATCCGCCAATGAGAGTGTCGTCGGGCATGATTATTAAGTTGGTCAATTAGATTAGATTTACTAAGGCTTAAGTCGATTTGAAAGGAATTATAAACTCCCCAGCAGAGTCTTAAACCATTCCAAACTTCGCACTTTTGAAAAATGCTCGTCATTTTCTATAGAGTCTCGGCTTGATATACTGCCATACTTTTTACCGACTTCTAGCCATCTACGACAAGCTTTTTCATCTTCACTTTGGGCTGCAATACAAGCTAAATCATACGCTCCAATTCCTGGTGAGGTCATCTCTGCCATACGGACCTTCTCCTGCGCCACTATCAAAAGGTTGATTCGTTCAGATGCCGACTTTTGATTCGCCAACCAGAGCAAAGTATTGCCCCAATTGCTTAAGGCATAACTGTCGTTATTATTAACTGAAAGTGCCTCCTGGAATTTTTGTGTTGCTTGGACATATAAAGTTTCGGCTTCTTGGTTGTGCTTGGTCCTAGCTTGGATCGCAAGTGTGCAGCCCCAATTATTCAAAGCTTGGTTCTTGCAAGGATTCATAATAACTGCGGCTTGGAATTTTTCTTTTGCGCGTGTGAAAAGGTTGTCGGCAACATCACCCGACTTAGTTTTGGCTTGATCCGTAAGAGCAATTCCCCAATTGTTTAGTGCTTCATCTTGGTTCGCATTTATGTTGAATGCCATCGCATATTTATCATACGCTTCTTCAAAGAGACGATCAGCCTCTTTCCCAATCTCGTTCTTAGCTCGGTTGCAAAGCTGATTACCTTGCATGAGGTAAGACCACGCGACGGTTTTTGCCAACTCATTAGGCAGAACACCTCCAAATTCAGAGGCAATCTCCACAACTTTGTCATAGTCTCTTGCGCCAAAATAAAACAGAACCTGTAAAGTAAAATAGTCTGGGCTTTTTCTATTTGAGCCATACCCATCAGAGGCATTTTGTAGATCTGTCATAGTTCGAGCCAGCCCAAGAATATTTTCTGTGACGTGATCCTGTCTTTGAAGGGAAGAAGTGTAGGGAGTCAACATGTTCAACATATTATTGAGGTGAGAAAGTGGTTGCTGGACAAAGTCAGGAGGAAAGCAATTGAGGTTTTGAGCTAGTGTTACAAAAAAATCGTCGGCGTCAAACCCTCGAACAAGAAAAGCATACTTGCCTTCGACTAACAAATCGCGCGTGACATGAAGAGGTGATTCGCTATCAGCATACCCCACCCAAAATAAATTGTAATCAAACTGCGGCACATTCGCTAGGTGGCTGAAAACTGGATCATTTTCTCCACTATAGCCAACCACTAACCACGCGCGCCCGCGAGTCGCAACATCGTCAAAAACCGGTTTCAAGAGTTGTGCGTGCTTGTCGAACTCATCCATTGTGTTCATTAGAACAAAACCAGTTCGCTGCCCATGGAGATAGAAAATTGCTTGTTCAGGAATATATGCTGCTTTATAGAGCTGCGAAGCCGCAAAATCATAGACCGCGGGAAAGAGCCCAACCAACGCACACGCTCGAACTAGCAAAGGATCAAAGTTAGTTGTGAGAACGCGGTCAATATATTCGTGCTTCATCAACTGAGCGATAGCGATATGGGCCCAATTGACCTTGGCATTATCAACATATCTTGCAATCAGGTCCCGGCGTTCTCCTGGCGAGAGCGCCATCATACATTGAGAGTAAGTCTTTTCTAATGCGCGTTTATACGCCTGAGGAAAATCGCGCTGAATAATTTCAACAAATCCTTGAGCGGTGGGGATTCCCGCCTTGGCCGAGCATCCGGCCCCAATCAGTAATGTACATTTCTTACCAAGGTCTTGAGCCTTACGCAAAGTTTCTACGACATCGTCTATCGTACGCTCCATTTCGACTCTCGCTTAGGATTGATAAGACACAAAACCAAATTCACAATTTTCTTCCCCACCTCTCCACAATCGTCGCGATCACATCGCGTGTGGCGCGGCCTGGCGTGAGCGGAATGCGCACGACCTCGCCGCCGCCGGCTTCGACAGTTTCGCGGCCGACGATTTCATTGATTTGATAATCCGCGCCCTTGACGAGCACGTCGGGCTGAAGGTGCGCGATGAGATTTGCCGGCGTGTCCTCTTCAAAATAAACCACGAAATCCACGCAGCGCAACGCGGCCAAGATTGTGGCTCGGTCTTCTTGCGAAACGATAGGCCGGCCTTCGCCTTTTAAACGGCGGACCGAATCGTCAGAGTTCAAACCGACGATCAACAAGTCGCCGTGCGCGCGGGCTTGTTCCAAATACTCCACGTGGCCGCGATGCAAAATATCAAAACAGCCGTTGGTGAAAACCACGCGCTTCTTTTCCGCGCGCCAAGCTGAGCGCAGCGGCAATAACTCTGAAAGTGTGAGCAACGAACTCATGCGGCTCCTTAGGATTGCCGATTAAATAATTTGCTCATTTGACCGTTATGCCCGAGTGCTTTAATCGGGCATCCATCAGCTTTAAAAACTGGATTCCCGCTTAAAGACTGCGGGAATGACCCCGCTGCCGCAGCGGGGCGCAAACGGGAAAATTATTTAATCGCCAGTCTAAAGTAGAACTAGATAAGTGGCTAGACCTTGCAGCCGGACTTTCATTACAGGGTTTGCGAAAGTCCGGTAGTCTGCCGTCTCGTAAAACGCAAGACGCAAACTGTGAACGTTAAAAGTTACTGGAAAAATCTTTGCAAACAAGCAGGTTTTTAAAGATGCGGAGAAGACGGGAAGGATTTGCGCTGAAAGAAATTTCACCCAAAAAATAATTAAAAAAACAAAAACGCCACTTGCTCGCAACTCGAACAAGTGGCGTTTCGGAATAGATGAAATTTAAAACCGCCGATGGTTATTTCGCCGTTAGATTTTGCTGCACAGCCCTCAGGTTGCCTTGTCCAATATCCGTCAACAAGGTTCGGCCATTGAGCGGTTGCACCGGACGGCGGTTGCCATGTGGAAATTCTTCACCGGAAAAAATGGCTTGAAAGGCATTGATCTGTTTGCGTGACATCGTAATGGGCTGCGCCATCACGTTCCAATTCACACCTTCCTTGCATCCCGGCGTGGTGAGTGAGCCGCTGTAACGGAAGGTCTCATCATTCCGTGGCAGAATCCGGCTCAAACTGAAATTCTCCACCGCAAATTGCTCGCCCTCGTGCTGCGGCAAACTGCGGAAGATTTTGTCGAGTTCTTTATGCTTGCTGCCTTGCACAATAAACACGCCGACCACGGCCAGCGCGCCTTCGGCGGAACGGTGAACCAGGTGCATTTCAATCGGCAAGGAATTGCCATTCACGTTGTGCTCGCTTTGGGTGTGAAAATGAAATTGCAGCAGTTCGTAAACTGTTCCACCGATGGTCAATGTGCCCTCGCCCGCCGGCACCACGGCTTCGATGGTATGGCCGTTGTGCTCAACCTCAAGCTCCGTGCTCTCATAATCGAAATCCAGCTCCGGCAGATAGGCGAATTCCAACGCCTCGGACGTGATATTCACCGGCGTCTGCGAGACGCCTTCGCAGCACAGGCTATACGCCGGGTCGAGATCGCACCACTCCTCCGGCCCATTGTGTTCACTGTAACCCCATTCCGATGCAACTGTGTTCGGTGTTCCCTGCTTCGCCAAATCAGTCAAAACCGATTCGCCGGCCGTGGGAGAATAGGGCTTTTCCTGTGAGCAAGCCACAAAAACCAAGGCCACGAGGAGTGGAGAACACCACGCCATGAGACGAACTTTTTGTTTCATTGCAAATCTCCTAACAGTTAAATGAGTAAAACATGTGGGTTAGTCTGACTTTCATGCCACAAGTGCGGGTCAATAGCGCACGTCCAGCGAACGAGGCGCTACATATTCCACCCACGCCTGAGGCTTTACGAAAATAACTTGTTTGTTTGTCGAGAAAATTATGAGGTGAATGAGGTGGGGTCGCGTGCTAAAAGATACAATATTGCGAAGGGAAAAGCCTATCTGTTTTGTTCCAAATAGCTATAACAAATCTTCCCTCGGCAGGGAAGAGCAGGGAAGGCGAGCCATTATGCTGCCGTGAAAATTCGGATATGAAATTTACGTGAAATTCTCAGTTGTGATACTTGCACAAAAGCCAGGACAGAAAAATGGAGTCTGGCATCATACCTGGAAGTTGGCGACGACCGGATGTGGCAGACGGCAAAATTTTTTCTGTCCTCCATCTTTCTGTCTATTGTTTTGCTTTACTCGACTCGGTGGGTTTTAGTAAACTCCGTGGGCGAGCAGCCGAATTCCTCGTGGAAACATTTGCTGAAGTAGGCGTGGCTATTGAAGCCCACCCAAAATGCCACTTGATTGACCAGGCTGCCGTTTTCGCGCAGGAGTTTTTTGGCATGGTGCAGGCGCAGGGAGCGAATGAAGCGCGCTGCCGGCTGGTTAGTGAGCGCGGTCAGCTTGCGATGGAGCTGGGTTCGGCTCATCCCGAGCTGTTCGGCCATGGCTTCGACGCTGAAATTCTCGTCGTTGAGGTGCTTCTCCACGGTAGCCGTCGCGCGTTTCAGAAACGCCTCGTCGATCCGGCTCTCGACCAAACGCCCGGACTTGAGAAAGCTTTCGGAGCTGAATTTTTCCTTGAGCTTTCGCCGCAGCCGGATGAGGTTTCCTGTCAGCACCAACAATTCTCTGGCGTTGAAGGGCTTGGTGAGAAAAGCATCGGCGCCGGTTTCCAGTCCCTCCAGTCGGTTTTCCTCGCCAGCCCTGGCGGTGAGCAGAATCACGGGAAGATGGCTGGTATTCTCGTCCGCTTTCAGCGCGGCGCAAAGCTCAAAGCCATCCATCCTCTGCATCATCACGTCACTGATCACCAGATCGGGAATCCACTCCCTCGCCATCTTGAGGCCGGCTTCCCCATCGCCCGCCGCGATGATTCGATAGCCCGGCTCAAGACACGACCGCAGGTAGTTGCGCATATCCGCATTGTCTTCCACGATCAAGATGATGGCTTCGTCGGCCCGATGGATCGGGATCTCCGCTTCGCTCCGACTTATTTCTCGTTGCTGGTCGCTGGTTGCTTGATCCTTGATTGTTGGATTGTTGGATTGTTTGATTGCTGGATTGCTGGATTGGTGG
>CAYNDW010000107.1:0-12699 GCA_964395375.1 uncultured Cytophagia bacterium | reverse complement strand
AGAGTGAGACCAATTTTATGCTTATCGATGTTCGCAGCCTCGTCAAAACTTATGAGATCGGCAAGATTCAAGTCAACGCTCTGAATGGCGTGAACGTGCAGATCAATGACAACGAATACGTTGCCGTCATGGGTCCTTCCGGCTCGGGTAAATCCACGCTCATGAATATTATCGGCTGCCTTGATACGCCCACCAGCGGCGAATATCAATTCGGCGGCGAATACGTGAGCACGATGAACGACGACCAGCTTGCCGATATTCGCAATCGCAAGATCGGATTTGTGTTTCAAACTTTCAACCTGCTCCCGCGCGCGAATGCTTTGCACAATGTCGAACTGCCGTTGATCTATGCGGGCCTGCCGACGGCGAAGCGGCGGGAGCAGGCGAAAAGCGCGCTCACGCGTGTGGGTTTGGCCGACCGCATGGACCACAAGCCCAACGAACTCTCCGGCGGGCAGCGCCAACGCGTTGCCATCGCGCGCGCGTTGGTCAACAACCCCTCGATCATTCTGGCCGACGAGCCGACCGGAAATCTCGACAGCAAAACCGGCGAAGAAATCATGGCCGTGCTCGGCGAATTGAATCGACAAGGCAATACCATCATTCTCGTCACGCATGACGAGCACATCGCCTCCCATGCGCGCCGCGTTATTCGTTTGCGCGACGGCTTGATTGAAGAAGATCGCGCCCTCAACCGCAATTAGAGCAACGCCAGATTGCATTCGGACAATATTGCCCCACTCCCCGCAACGCACGCGTAAGTTTTCGCGTGCGTTTTTATTTTAGCCGCCTCCCGCCGCAAACGCTAATTCATTTCTGAAATCAAATTCCATTTTAACCATTGTCGCGCAATCTCGCGCGCGGATAAGTCTTCGAGAATCAAACCTCCTGGCCGCGGCATTATCTTTGTGCTCATAACTGCGGCTGCTCCTCACCTTTCGGTTGCACAAATTTCTTAACCGCAAAATTGTGTTTAGTGAGTAGTCTACTTTATAGGACGTACCTCAAGTCACGCAGGCAAAGCGGGTACGGCCTCGGTTATTATGGTCGCGCGGGTAAACTGCACGACGGTCATTTTGTAATGCGATCGCGATAGGCTGCTTCGCTGGTAATGTTTTCGTCGTAGCGCATTTGCGCAGGAGGAATCGCTTCGACGAGAATGCCTCACCGCACCGGCAATCTCGGGAAGCGCTACAAACTAAGCCAGAGTTACGCACATGGACGGCTCTCTTAAAAAAAACGCTTTGCAATTTCTCTTCGGTCTGCTCGCAATCGTTTCGGCATTCGCGCGAACGGCTTTTGCCCAAGAAAGCACGCGCCTCGGATTGCTGCCGGCAATTATAACCACGCCGCTTTCCCCTCCCGGTCTTGCGTCATTCGATTCTTTATTTGCGCCGCATGTTGCCGCATTGCAACGGGGTCTTCTTGCCGCGCTCCGTTCCGAGAACAGCCTCACGCTGGTGCGCGCCGATTCGTTGCCCTGGCATGCTCTCGATGCGTTTAATGCGGAGGACGTTCGCCGCTTCGGGCATAAATTTCAGCTTGCGAAACTGCTAGTGCCGGTGCTCGAAATCTCTTCCCATACACCTGCGGAAATCATGCGCGGCCGGGTGTTGTTGCGTTGGCTCGACGCCGCCTCCGGTGAGATGACCAAGTTTCATGTGGTGGACTTTGAATGCGCGGCGCGTGACACTGCCCTCTCCGGCTTTGAGGCGCGTGCCGCGCTCTCCGCGTTGATGGAAGCGCCGGAACTGATTTTTGCGCAAGAGCAGCAAGTCGCAATGTTGCCCGCCTTGCGCGAGTTGCCGCCACCGGTCGTCGCACGACCGCAAACGCGGCGCTGGCTCTATTATGTTTCTGCCGCGGCCTTGTTAAGCGGCGGCTCGGCGTATTTGCTGTTGCACGGAGGGCATGATTCGCCCACGAAACGTTTGCTGCCGGAGCCACCCGGCCCGCCGCCGCAATGAGTATCGTGTTTTCGTCTCGTATCCTATTAAAAGTTCATTCGTTGCAAAAAAAACAAAAATTTTCTACACGGAGAAAACAAAGAAAACAGAGTTTACAAAGCAAGATGGAATTTTTTATACATGACTATCTCTGTTGACTCTGTTTTCTCCGTGTTCATTTTTGGGGTTGCGGTTCGTCCGTGTTGGGGCAAAAATTATTGGACACAGAAACGGAACAGCACACAGAAATTTTTTCATGTTCCTCGTCCTTTTAGGTTGCGAGTTGTAAGCTATTTGATGAAAGCCGTCGGTGGATTGCCGACACGAGGTTGATATGCAAGGACGTATCTCAAAATCATTTGCACTGCGCTGCCTGTTTGCCGTGAGTGTCTTTCATTTGTCCTCACCGTTGCGCGCGCAAAACCTCGCCGGGCCTTTTCATAATCTCCCGCTTTGTATTGCCAATGGAACCCAGAGTTCGCCTCAACTTATTGCGGATCAGTCCCACGGCGCATGGGTATTATGGGAAGATGCGCGCAGCGCGCGCACGGTGCTCTATTGCCAACGCCTCGATAGTCTCGGCCATCCGCAATTGCAAAACAACGGGCTTGCGCTCGCGACGACTTCCGGCAAGCAAACGCGTTTTGCCGCGACCAGCGACGGCAGCGGCGGTTTCATCGTGGTGTGGCAAGAAGTGACGAGCGACGACGGCGATATTCTCGCGCAACGCTTTGCGGCGAACGGCCAACGTTTGTGGGGCGTGAATGGCAAAGAAGTTTATCGCGGCAGTAAAGAGCAAAGCGCGCCGCAAGTCATTGCCGCGGGCAACGGCGGCGCATATGTTTTCTGGCATGATCAACGCACCGGCTCGCAAGATTTAATGGGCCAGCGGTTGAGCGAGAACGGCGAAAAATTGTGGAACGCCAACGGCGTCGAGTTGGTCAACACGCGCCGCGCGCAAACGTTGGGCGAGGCCGTGGTGATTCCCGCACGAGGTTTTGCGCTGGTGTGGCAGGATGAAAACGCAATGCCGGCGCAAGTGCTCGTGCAGCATTTCGATCAAGCCGGCAATGCTGTTTGGAGCGCGCCGGTTTGGGTGGCGCAATCTTCCGGCGAACAAAGCGCGCCGCGTTTGCTGTTGGACGAGAGCAATGCCAACACCTTCACGCTGCACGTCGCGTGGTTGGATCGCCGCTTCAATGCGCCGAATGTTTATGCGCAAAAGTTAGACGCTGCGGGCGCATTGCTGTGGGGCGGCTCCGGCGTGGTTGCGGGCCTCTCCGTGGGAGAGCAAAAAGAGATGCAACTCTTGCGCGCGGGCGCGGGCAGCGTGTTTATAGTTTGGGAAGACGCGCGCAATGATAAAGGCGATCTCTTCGCGCAACGTTTGGATAACGCGGGCCAAGCCTTGTGGCCCGCGCCCGGCGCCGCGCTCGCGCAAGCGGAGCAAGGACAATTTCGCCCTCGCATAACCGCGGACGGACAAGGCGGATTGCTTGCCGCCTGGGAAGACGAGCGCGGCAGCGGCACGAACATTTACGCGCAGCGCATGAATGCGCTCGGCCAACTCTTGTGGCCCGCGGAAGGCGTCGTGCTCACCAATCATGGCAAAAAAAATTCCCAAGCCGCCGCGCTCATAATTTCTTCCAAACGCGCGTGGGCCGCGTGGATGGACGAGCGCAATGGCAGCGTTGATATCTTCGCGCAAGCGCTCGCGCTCGACGGCAATTTTGATAACGTGCCGCCGCGTTTTCTTTCGCAACCCGCGTTGCAAGCTTTCGCCGGCTCCCTTTATTCGTATGCGCTAGACGCGGTGGATTATGATTCCGAGGAAACGCCTTCTCTCGAATTGGTGCGCGCGCCGGTTTGGCTGCAACTACAAAACGCCGCGCGCACGCTCGCGGGCACACCGAGCGCGAGCGATACGGGCGCGGCGCGCATCGAGCTGAATGCCCTAGACAGCGCAGGCGGCCGCGCGACACAAAGCTTCACTTTGAAAGTTGCGCTCGATACTTCCGCTCCGCAAATTCTCTCGCAACCCGACACGAGCGCGCGGGAAGACGAGCGTTATGTTTATCAAATCAAAGCCGCGGATCCTGATCCGCTAGAGACTTTGCGTTACACCGTCGAAAGCAATGCCCCGTGGCTTCGGCTTTCGCCGCAAGGCGAGCTTGCAGGCACGCCGCTCAATGAGCACGTCGGCGCGTTTGCAATCAAACTTCTCGTCACTAATTCCAAAGGCAAGTCGGCGCAGCAGCAATTTCGTTTGCGCGTGCAAAACGTCAATGACCCGCCGCAAATCGTTAACGCAGCGCCGCCGCGCGCCACGGAAAACGTAGCGTATGCTTATCGCTTCACCGCAACCGACGCCGATGCCGGCGACTCGCTCACGTTTACGGCGTTGCTCAAACCCGCATGGTTGCAGCTCAATCCCAACGGCGCAGTGAGCGGCACGCCGGCGCGCAGCAATCTCGCGGATACACTTTTGACTCTCGCCGTTACTGATCGTGCCGGCGCACGGGATCAAAAAACTTTCACGATTCCCATCGCACTCAAAAACACCAAGCCCGCGATTACTTCTTCGCCGAAAACCACGACGAAAGAAGATTCGCTTTATTTTTATCAAATCGTGATCGCCGATCCCGATCCCAACGAGAAGCTCACGCTCGCGCTCACGCAAGCGCCGCAATGGCTCGCGTTCGATTCCACGAGCAAACAAATCAAAGGCACGCCGCGCAACGAGCACGTCGGCGTGCATACCGTCGCGTTAGAAATTCGTGATCGCGCCGGCGAACGCGCGCAACAGCAATTTTCTCTGCGCGTGGAAAACACCAACGACGCGCCGAGCTTTACGAGCAAGCCGGACACAGTTGCGTTTGTGGATTCGATGTATGTTTACAAACCCCTCGTGCAAGACGTCGATAGCGGAGATCGCGTTGCGCTCGCCGTTCTCTCCGCGCCTGCATGGTTGCTTTGGGAAGCGGCGAATCAAACGCTGCGCGGCACTCCAAAATTCACGGACATGGGCACAACGCAAATCAGTTTGCGCGCGGAAGATTTGAGCAAGGCTGCCGCAGTGCAAAACGTGAACGTGCGCGTTGTCGATCTCGCCGCGCCCGACAACACTGCACCGGCTTCACCGCAAAGTTTGGCGATTGCTCCCGCGGCGTGGAGCGCCACGCCGCAATTCACGTTGCGTTGGCAGAATCCTTTTGATCCCAGCAAGATCGCAGGCGCTTATTATAAAATCGGCGCGCAGCCGAATAGCGCGCGCGACGGCACGTTGGTGCGCGCTTCGGCAAATGAGCCGATACGAGAAATTCAACTGCAAGCTGCGAGCGAAGGCCGCACACCGGTTTACGTTTGGCTCATGGACGGCCGCAACAATGTCGATCACAAAACCGCGAGCCGCGTCGATTATTATTTTGATCGCACGCCGCCGCTCGCGCCGAGCGGCCTGCGCGTGCTCACCACCAACAACGGCAATTGGATCGCCGGGGACACGATCAATTTCGTTTGGCAACCGGCAACCGATGCGCTCAGCGGCGTCGCTTCATACACTTTTAATGTGGATGAAAAAGTTGTGGCGCAACTTCCAGGTGCGGCCACGAATTTTGTTTTTGTTCTCGCATTAAAGGAAGCCACGCACACGTATCAAGTGGTGGCGAATGACAGCGCCGGCAATCGCAGAGCCTCGGCGCGAGAAAATTTTCGTGTTGATCACACGCCGCCGCGCCTCACCCACACGGTCGTGGACACGATTACGCTGGGGCAACCGCTCACGCTGCGCGCGCAAGCGAACGATGCCGCTTCCGGCGTGGAACGCGTACGCGTGCGCTATCGCAACGCGGGCACGCGGCTATTCCGCGAGGCCGTGATGAGTTTTGCGAGCGGCGAGTTTATAACAAGCATTGCAGCGGCAGAGTTGAACTCTGTGGGCTTCGAATATGTGCTCAGCGCGAGTGATTCCGCGGGTAATGTCGCGCACTCGATTGCGACGGTTCATGCCGCGGTAGTTCGCTCCGACCAAATAGCCGCACCGAACGCAACGCGCGGCGAATACTATCAACTCGTATCCGTGCCTTATGCCATGACGCCCGACACGAGCCTCGTTTGGCTGCAAGAGGATTTTGGCGCATACGATCAAACTGCTTGGCGGCTGTATTCTTATCATACCACCGAAGGCAACGTCGAGTTTGGCGACTCGGGCTTCACGCCTTTCGCGCCCGGACATGCGTTGTGGTTGATCACGGCGCAGCCGAAAAGTTTTGATCTCGGCCCAGCGCATTCGATCTCGACCGCGCAAGACTTCGTTTTGGAATTGCAACCCGGTTGGAATCTTATCGCGACGCCGTTTGATTTTCTCACGGACTGGAGCGCCGTGCACAAGCCGGCGCTCGTTGAAGCGCAACTGTGGGCGTTCGACGGCAAGCAATACCTGCGCAGCAACGACATCATGCAACCGTGGCAAGGTTACTTCGTGCGCAATCTCTATTCAGCGCCGGAGAAAATTTCAATCCCCCCTCACGTAGCGCAGGCATCCCTGCCTGCCTCGGATTTGTCATCAAACAAATCTTCTTTTGAGAAGAGCATGACCACAACCGCGCGCGCCGCAAACGATCCTTCGCACTGGCGCATTCAACTTCACGTCACCAACGGCGCGTTTGCCGATCATGAAAATTGGCTCGGCGTTTCTTCGCTTGCGCAAGAAGAGTGGGATGAGTTGGAATGGAGCGAGCCGCCGCTTGCGCCCGGCAATTTTGTGGCGTTGCGGTTTAATCAAACTTCATGGCAACGTTTCAACGGCGCGTTCGCCACGGATTTTCGCCCGCCCTCGGCGCGCGCACAATGCTGGCGCTTCGAAGTTCTTTCTGCGCAAGAAGGGCAAAGAGTCGAGCTCGTGCTTGAGCGCAGCGGCTTTATTGCGCGCGAGAAGCTTTTTGTGCTAGTTGATGCAGCAAGCGGACTCGCGCGGGAAATAAAATTTGACGAGCGCACGAATCTTTCCACGGCCCTCACATGGCGCAGCACTAAAACGCCACAACGCTTCGCGTTCTATGCCGGAATGCAAGAGCAGCTTGAGGAACAAAACATGACGGCGTTGCTCACACCCAAACAGTTTGAGCTTGCGCCGGCTTATCCCAACCCCGCTCGCGCGCAAACCGGGCAAGAGGCCATGAGCACGTTTCGCTTCAGTCTGCCGCAAGCGGGCACGATTGATTTGCGGATTTACGACATGCTCGGCCGCCAAGTGCGCGGCCTTGTGCTCAAACAGTTGTATGCGCTCGGTCACCACGAGATCATTTGGGACGGTAAAGATGATCGCGGCAACGCCGCGGCCGCGGGCGTTTATTTGTATCGCATGACCGCGCCGAACTTTCACGCGACGCGTAAAATGATAGTGCTCAAAGAGTGAAAACGAAGCTGCACAAAAAATTCGCCGCCGAGCTTTTATGCCTGCTACTCTCGTGCGCAGGGATGCTGTGCTCTGCGCTCTCGCTCTGTAGCCCCGCCGCCTTGTGGGGCGCTGTTGCATCAACAACAGTCGAAGCATACGCCAACAGCCGCCCACAAGGGGCGGGGGCTACGAACGACGCGAAAACCGCGCACGCGCATTATGAAAAGGCGATGAAGCAGAAAGAGGCGAGCGCGCGTTTCCGGCTGTTGCAAGAAGGCGCGGCGCAATACCCTTTTTCCGCGGAGCTGCATTACGGCCTCGGCCGCGAATATCATCAACGCGCGCAGTTGGATTCGGCGCTCGCGCATTTCGAGCGCGTGCTCATTTTAGATGCGGCCCTCGCGCGCAAAACCGATCTGGATAATTTTTTGCCGCAAGCTTATAGCGCGAGGGCGCAACAGGCGCTTAAACTCGGCAAGCTGGCGGAGGCGCAGCAGGCGGCGCAAAATGCGCTGCGCCACGATGCGGATAACCTGGCCGCCCTGAATGTGGCGGCCGTGGCGGCGTATCAATTGAAACGCTATGAGCCAGCATTGACGCTGGGCACACATTTGCTCAAGCTGCAACCTTCCGCGCGGAATCATAACAACCTTGCCGCGCTTTATGAAGCGCGCGGCGAGTTGACTTTAGCCGAGCAGCATTATCAGCAAGCGGTGGTGTTAGAACCGGAGTTGGGCGAAGCCCAAAAGAATTTACAGCGCGTGCGCGCGCGCCTCGCAGAGTTGCTTGCAAGCGCGAAACAGGAAGCCTTGGCGAATAAAAATTTCACGCAGCAACGAGAGCATATCCGGCACAAGCCGGAACCAAAGCGCGAGAAGTCCACGCGCGCCAATGCGGATAAACTTGCCCGGCCTGCCATAACGAAAGTTTCTCCTCAAGCCTCCGCGCCGAAATTCCCTCGTGCGAAGTTCAAACTTGGGCCGCCGCGAACACGCCGGATGCCGTTGCTACTAGCGCCGCTGCCGATCGTGCCGCCGGTGTCCGGCGCGGAGAAAAAAGAAAGTGCGTTTGCCGGCAACTTCGCCGCGGCAGTTTGGGCGATTGCTTTCCTTGTTTTGAGCGTGATTATTTGGCGGAGCGCGAAACGTAAATCCGGAGGCCTCGTGCGCAATGCGCTTCATGCTTTTTTAGACCGAAAGAAAAATGCCCAATCGCGGCGAGCGCCACAGCCGCGCATGGGAGGGAAGGTCGATATCGAAGAAGCGCGTATGTTGCGCCGCATTGAAGAGGATCGCAGGCTTTTGCCCGCGACGGCGGCGAGTGCGAATGTCATGCAGCCTCTCGAACTTCCGCTGTTCGCGCCTGAGCGCGCACGCTTGGCATTGCCCGCGCCCTCGCGGCGGCCACAAGCCGAACCGGAACCGCAAATCGGATTGCAAACCGAAATGCTATTCGCGGAGATGATTGCGGCAGCGCCAAAAAATTTTGAAAGCACGAGCCTCGTTGCGGAAATGCCGGCGACAAACGAAACGGTAAACGAGGTTGCAAGCTCGAACGGGCCCGAGCTTTTAAATAGAAATGCGGCAAACGAACCGAAACAAGCGGGTCTTGCAGTCCTGCATACGCTGTCCAACGCCGGCGATACCACTTCTTCTTCAAATGAGAGAGCGCTGGTGTTTTCGCCTGCTCCGCGAGTGCCTGCGCGCCCGGTGGTGGTGACGCCGAACGAATTGCTCGTGCAACAGCCCTTGCCGGAAGTGCAAACCCCGCAAACCGTTGCGCGTATTCTGTCGGAGAAAACGCCGGGCTTTTCCGAAACGCAGACGGCCACGCGCACGATTGAACTGCCGGCGCTCGCAGTGCAACGCATCGGGCGGTACGTTATCGAGAAAGAATTGGCGCAAGGCACGACCGGAAAAATTTATAAAGCGTGGGATCCCAAACTCGATCGCATCGTGGTGCTCAAGACCGTGCAATACGGCTTGTC
This sequence comes from uncultured Cytophagia bacterium, assembly GCA_964395375.1. Taxonomy (GTDB): domain Bacteria; phylum Zhuqueibacterota; class Zhuqueibacteria; order Zhuqueibacterales; family Zhuqueibacteraceae; genus JABWAN01. The sequence continues at coordinate 3,368 of CAYNDW010000107.1, read as the reverse complement.
CACTTCTCCGAATGAAATCGCGGCGCTGAAAGATCGCATCTATCGCGAGGCGCGCGCCATTGCGAAGCTCAGCCATCCGAACATCGTGATCGTGTATGATGTGGATGATCTGCCGGAGTTTTCCTATCTCGTGATGGAATATCTCGAAGGCCGCGATCTGAAGCAGGTGTTGGAGCATGAGCATCGTTTGGAGTGCGGCCGCGCGTTGGAGATTGCCGCGCAGGTGTGCAACGCGATGGAGTATGCGCATCGCGCCGGCGTGTTTCATCGCGATCTCAAGCCTTCGAACATCATGCTGCTGGAACAGGACGACGTTAAAGTGATGGACTTCGGTATCGCGAAGATCAGCAATTATCTTTCGCTGACGCAAACGGGCCGCGTGCTCGGCACACCGAGCTACATGGCGCCGGAGCAGATCGAGGGCCAAACCACCGACGGCCGCGCCGATCTTTTTTCTCTGGGCATCGTGTTGTATGAGCTGCTCGTGGGCAAACGGCCGTTTCTCGCGGATTCGCTCGCGGCGCTGGCTTATAAGATTGTTCACAAAACGCAGATGCCGCCGAGCTTGGAGAATGTCGAATTGCCGCTGGCGTTGGATGAGGTGCTCAATCGCGCGCTCGCGAAGAAGCCGGAGGAGCGCTATCAAAACGCGGCCGAGTTGCGCGAAGCGTTGGTGCGCGTGCAGGCGCAGCTTGTGTGAAATGCGCAAAGAGCTATTGCGCCGCGCGGAATTTATGCTATATTCCTTGCCGTCAAATCATTCGGCTTTTGAATTTGCTCAGGAGTAATGAATCATGAGCGTGGTTATTTCAGATGAAATCCTGCACAGCACACGCATGTCTGTGAAGGAACTCTTGCAAGAGATCGCGGTTACCCTGTTCCAAAAAGAGAAATTGACTCTAGGACAAGCGAGCGGTCTTGCCGAAATGAGCCAGTATCAGTTTCAGCATCTGCTCGCGAGCCGAGGGGGCGCGTTGCATTATGACCTCAAAGAATTTGAAGATGATTTAGAAACGCTGCGCGAAGCAAAACGGATATGATCGTAGTCAGCAATACCTCGCCAATCATAAATCTAGCGGCGGTGGGGGAGTTGGAGCTACTGGAAAAGCTCTATCAGAAGCTTCTTATCCCTCACGCCGTCTATCATGAAATCGTAATAACGGGCGCAGGGCAACCGGGCGCGTTTGAAGTGCAAACATTTGCTTGGATCGAAGCGCGCGCAGTTATCGACAAAACCCTGATCACGGCGCTGCGTTCTGAGCTTGATCCCGGTGAATCCGAGGCTATTGCATTAGCGATTGAAACCAAAGCCAATTGGTTGTTATTGGATGAACGGCGCGGACGTGAAGTCGCTGCTCGATTCGGATTAAAATTCGTCGGGTTGCTGGGAGTGTTACTCGAGGCAAAAAAGAAAGGCTTGCTTGCACAGGTCAAACCTGTTTTAAACGCGCTGGAGTCTAAAGCCGCCTTTCGCATGAAACGGGAGCTAAAGGCGCGCGTTCTTGAAGCTGCCGGCGAGTGACAAACTTCAAATATTTATGAACATGCTAAAGAGACTTGTGCTGTGCTCTGGAAAAAAGCTTGAGCATGCCAAGCCGTTTGTAAGCACACCTCAATAAAAAAGAGCAGGAGGAGAGCGTCAATTCTCACCCACCAGGTTTTAGCTTTTTCCCATGACCTGCCCCAAATGCCATCATCCTAATTCGCCTGCCCAACTTCTTTGCCGTGGTTGCCAACAACCGTTGCGTTGCGCCAAGCTGCGCGTGATTGAAGCAAACGGAAAAGAGCAATACTTAGAGCTGAACAACCAAGACTTCACCATCGGCCGCTGCGTCTCAAATGATCTCGCGCTTGCGGATGACGGTGTATCGCGTGTGCATGCGCGATTCCGCTTTGTCGCGGGCGCATATCTCGCGGAAGATTTGGGCAGCAAGAATGGGCTATTTGTCAACGGCACGCAAACCGTTTCACAGCCGCTCGTGGCAATGGATTGTTTGCAACTGGGGACGACACGCATTTACTATATGCTGCGCGAGCTGACACATGCTGCGCTTGCGGCGCGTCTAAATTTTTCCGCTACCGGCAAAACGCTTACGCGCGGGAGTGCGGCTAACGTCGCCGCGCAACCAGCGAGGGCGGAGGGTTTATTTGAACAAGCATTGCATCCGCTTTTGCAAGGTGTGCTGCTTTTGGCGCAAGCAGAGCGCGCCACGCTTTGGCTGCCGGACTCGGGCGGCGATTTGATTCCTCGTTTAAGCGCGGGCGCGCACAACGCGGCGAACCACCTCACGGTGGAGCAACCAATCGCGCTCAAAATTTTTCGCAGCGGCGGCACGATCCTGCGCGAACGCGCGGAGGCAACTGAGATTTTTTGCGAAGGCTTGGCAACCGATGCGGAATGCGCATATCAACTCCTCGGCCTTCCGTTGCGGCTCGTGCATGAAGTGTCGTCGCACGAACGCCCACCCCTGGGCGCGTTGCTCTTGCACAGCCGAACTCCGACCCAAAAACTTATTCCCGCGAAATTAGAACGTCTAAAACGTTTTCTCGCGCAGGCCGAAGTCAGCCTGAGCCGCGTCGAAATCGTGACCGCAACGTTGCGCGCACTGGAAATGAGCGCTGATTCTTTCGCCAGCGAAGCTGTGGCGTTGGCCGTTCAAAAGCAGGTGTTGCCCGTTGCGATTCCACGCGTGGCAGGATATGATTTGGCGTGCTGGTTTAATCCGGCGGAAGTCGTGAGTGGAGATTATCTTGACGTGGTGCCGCTGGATTCGGGCGAGGTGTTGCTCGTGGTGGGCGACGTGGCGGGAAAGAGCTTGGCCGCGGCGATGACGATTTTCGCGCTGCAAACCGCGGTGCATTTGTTCGCGCGCTACGAAGCGGACTTGGAAAAAATTGTCGCGCACTTGAATCGCGTGGCGCATGCCGTGGGCGGCGCCGCCATTTTTACGACGCTCTTCTTGGGCGTGCTTGATCCGCAGCGGCGCACCTTGCAGTATATCAATGCCGGCCATACGCCGGGTTTGTTCATTCACGCTTCGGACGCAACGCCGACCGTTGAACTGCTGCACAGCAACGCCGCGGCCCTCGGGGTATTGGACACATTTAACGTTGCGCCGAGGCAACTGCTCTTGCCCCCGGCTTCGGCTTTGATGCTCTTCACCGACGGCCTGACGGAAGCGGTGAATGAAAACGGCGAGCAATACGGCCTCCCGCGTTTGACGGAGCAGGTCGTAGCGGCCATGATGTCCGCGCCCCATGTGAGCGCCGGTCGCGTGCTCGAAATGCTGCGCGAAGATCTCACGTTATACTCCGCGGACTTTCGCGGCAAGATTCGGCGCCATGATGACCAAGCCGCGCTGGTGGTG
>CAYNDW010000106.1:0-12724 GCA_964395375.1 uncultured Cytophagia bacterium | reverse complement strand
CCGATTATGCCTTTGTTTCTGGCACCTCCTGGACTAATAACCCTCGATTTAGTCGCGCCGCGACGAAAATACCGGCCCATTCATTTGATTATGAAAAATACCTGCAACTCCGGATGTTGCCAGAGGATCATGGCTACGACTATGCGGTATATCTTGATGAAGACATAGCCGACCATGAAGATAATGCAGAAATGGGCCTCAAGGCTCCCGTATCAGCGCATCGGTTTTTTGGATCACTGGCTAAATTCTTTGATGAGTTTGAGGCTGTTTCCCACATTCCAATCGTAATTGCCGGGTATCCATCAGAGCGATCAGACCGTTCCCGGCATTTTGGTGGGCGTAAGCTGATTTACGGTGAAACTGCCCAGCTCATACGCAATGCGAACGTTGTTTTCGCCCACGCCTCTACCGCAATTTCCTATGCCGTTCTGTGGCGGCGACCCCTTGTGTTTCTGACAAGTAATGAAATGACAAATAGTTGGTATCAACCATGGATTGAAGCCCCCTGTCGAATTCTCAAGTCACCCATTCTCAATATCGACGACGTATCAGGCAAGATCGACATGGTGAAATGGCAAGAAATAGATCAGGCCAGCTACAGCCGTTATGAACACGCCTACATAAAGTCTGAGGGGAGTCCTGAAAAGTCTCTGTGGGACATTTTCTTGAGCGTGAATACTGACAGTGGTTCTCGAATCCAGCCGGGGTGTGACTGATTGTCAAAGTGGTAACAGTACTGCGATTTATTCGAGCTTGTTCGGAGAGAGACTGGCGATACTGATCGAATAAGAAATGCGGTGGCAACATCCGACCTACAGAATCTATCCGGTGTATTCGTTGACCGTATGTCCTGATCAGCTCAATGTCTTATTCGGTCATGTGGTGGTCACTTGGTCGACGATAGGTGCCCATATTTACATCCAGCGTGATGCGCTGATATGCACGCGATAGCTAAGTATGTAGGTTTTGTTCCACTGCGATGAGGGCAAGCATCGGTCTCGCCCAGCATACCGTATCCTCGGTAAGTTCGCATCCTGCCTTTTAGTTGAAGAATATGCCATGGCGGAAACATTGTGACCGAGATCAAGTGGCGAGTTCCCAGAGAACGTCCATTGGGCGTGATGTGTGGATTGGTCAGGGTGCGATGGTGATGAGTGGAGTTAGAGTCGGCGTTGGCGCTGTTATTGCCGCTGGGATAGTGTGACAACCGATGTGCCTGACTATGCGGTGGTAGCCAGTCCGGTCAAGCTGTTTAGATTTCGCTTCGTTCCTCGTGTGAGGAATCAATTGCTGCAATCTAAGTGGTGGGACATATTGGAACGTTGGTTGGAAGAACGTGCCAAGTCATTTAACGATCCTGCCTGAATGCTTTAGGCCATCGCGCAGAATGTATGACCCATAAGACGACTTTACGTTGTCGGGGTGAAAGACAATAGAGAGCCTGTGAGAAAGAAATGAGTCCAGGTGAGGATGTGCTTCAACGATGGCATGCGGATGAAGAGCGCTGGTGGAATCTGTACGGCGAGTACATGAATTACCAATGGAAACTGTCGCCTAAGATGAATAAATATGTTCGTGCGGAGCTTGAGCAAGATTACAGGACCTATTTGCTCCGCCCCGGCGAGACTCTTCTAGATATTGGTTGCGGGAGTGGTTGGCTTTCGATGGATTTTGCAGAGCAAGGCATGACCGTCCTAGGCATTGATCTATCTCGTGAGCAGATCAACATCGCGAACCGGCTCAAGGATGAGCGGAAGTTAGGCAACGTGAGATTTGAGTGCTCCGATTTCATGAAATGGGACGTGGAGAGCCTCAAGGGGTGTTACGACAACGTGTTTGTTAGTGCCTTCCTCCACCATCTTCCGGAGGTCGAACTGGAATTGATCATTCGAAAGATCGCAGCCGTGCTCAAGCCGGGAGGGCGCGTGTACATGTATGAGCCACTACAGATAGCTGGGGAGCGTCCATTCATAGTGAAGGTTGTTGATCGCGCCTGTAATGCCGTGCTCCAAGTGATGCTCGATAGCCTGCCTGCTTGGTTCGGATGGTGGACCGAGCGGCATCGAGCAGAAATTCGTCGCGGTTACAGTATGTGTAGTCCACATGAAGGACCGGTTAGTGTCGAGCTGTTAAGGCGCTTCTGTGGAAATAAGTTGGAGATTCTCGAAACGAGAGGCTGGCATCTGAACAGTCTTGGGTTTGCCATGCAGGTGATGGGTCTCAAGGATGTTATTCGTAAATCCTATGAGCCGATCGTGGCTTTCTGGTATTGGTTTGACAAGTCGCTGCTTCGCTGGTTCGGCTGGGAAGCTTTTTCAATGCCGCAACGCTTCATTCTTTGCAGCATTAAACTGGTTAAGAAGTGAGAGTATTGTTCTCTATAGTACGGCAGATTTATGTAGGGATCAGTCGGAGGCTGAAGGCCCTTGCGGGTATTCAGGAAATCGACTCTCGTGTCCATATTGGGTCGTATACGTATGGGGTAGGCGAAAAAACAGTATTGTTGTTTCGCGATGACGATAGGGTGACGATCGGCAAGTACTGCAGCCTTGCTTACGGGGTAACGATTGTCGCGAGCGGGGAGCATAACTATCGCGCCGTAGCGAACTATCCATTCTATGCAAGAATTCTTGGTGATGGCGACAAGGATACGATGACCAAGGGTAAGGTGGATATCGGCAATGACGTATGGATTGGAGCAAATGCGACAATCTTGTCGGGGGTAACCATAGGTGATGGGGCTGTCATTGGGGCGGGCGCTGTTGTGACAAAGGACGTGCCGCCATATGCCATTGTCGGTGGCGTTCCGGCCCAACTTATCAAGTACCGATTTCCACAAGAATTGATCGACCGGCTGCTTGAAATACGCTGGTGGGACTGGGACCCAGAGGTTTGGAAGAGCGATATCAACATTTTCTATCAAGATGTCGAAAAGTTTGTCAGCGCGCCATCGATTTATAAGCAGCGGCTACGATGATTCAAAGGGTATTCATTACAGGCAGTGCCGGTTTCATCGGCGCAAATACTTTAGCGACGTATGTATTCCTGAATGCTCCGAGGCCGCGGGTGTTCCCGCGTAGTGCTCAGGCAATTTAATCCGCAGTTGCATCAGTGGATTGCTGTAAGGCGCTCTTGGAATTGTGATGTTCAGCCGCTAAACATGCAAAATATCCTGGCCTGCCCTATGTGCCATGGCAAGCTTGTTGACCTTGGCTGTGCTTCCTGCCACGTCGCATTTCCAATCAATAACGGCGTCCCATCTTTTATTTGTCGGGAGATGTATCCCTCGGACGATGCGTATGCTACAGCTCTCCGGATCATTGATTTTTGGGGCGCAGGCTGGGGAAAACGGCTTGCGGAGCCGGAGCATAAGCCACTCTTCGAATATGACCAGGATGGCTTGAAAAGGTGGGCGGAAAAAGACATCGAGTTCCAAAAAGCGAGTGACTCGATTATCGGGGTCGATCTGCCTCTGGATTCGCTTAAAGGTAAGATTGTCCTCAATATTGGCACCGGGGCGGGCACGGAAGCATTGTTGCTTTCTTTTTCCGGGGCCTCTTGCATTGCGATGGACATCACATCACAGGCAGCGAAGGCAGCAGAATATTTTATTCGGAAGGTGCGCGGCGAAGGGATGGGAATACAGGCTGACGCTCGGTTCATACCCCTGGAAAACTTATCCGTTGATCTTGTCTACTCAAGCGGCGTTCTCCATCATTCTCCAGATATGGCTCGTTCGATAGCCGAGATCCATAGAGTATTAAAGCCGGGTGGGAAGGCGTACGTCATGCTCTATGCGACCTGGTCGATTATGTTTATTCAAATGCGGCTGCTGTTGTCCATGGGAGAGCAGGCGTGGGAAACGGGGAATAGAAAAAATCCGCACACCACGACGTATACCAAACATGAATGCCGACATATGTTTTCTAAATTCAAGAATGTCACGGTAAGGAAGACGGGAGCAAGCTTGCGGCAGACCCAGATGATTGGACGGTTTCTGCCAACCACATGTGACCGGTTTCTTGATCCCTGTCTTGGGTCGCGATTAAACATCGTGGCAGAAAAACAAGAATGACTCGCAATATTCTAATTACCGGTGGCGCCGGCTTCATCGGCTCGCGGCTATCCCTTCGTTTGATTGCCAACGGCCATCGTGTGAAGGTGCTGGACAATCTCTCCCCTCAAATTCATGGAGCCGATCCAGAGTCTTCGCCTCTATTCCGTTCAATTTATGGCAAGGTAGAGTTCTTCCGCGGCAGTGTGACCAGTCGAGCGGATTTGATGAAGGCCCTGCTCGGAGTAGATACGGTTGTCCATCTCGCCGCCGAAACAGGTACCGGCCAATCAATGTACGCCATCAGGCATTACTCCGATGTCAATATCGGAGGAACGGCACTGCTACTCGATCTTATTGCAAATGAGCCTTTCCCGGTACGGAAAATTGTCGTAGCTTCATCGCGGGCTGTTTATGGTGAAGGCAAGTATCTTTGCGCTAAGCATGGCGCAATATATCCTGGGACACGCGCTATTGCGGATATGGAGAGGGGCGACTTCGAGATTCATTGCCCCTCTTGCGGCGCCGTTGCACAACTCGTTCCTACGGATGAAGCATCTTGGCAGCGCCCCGTTTCCATTTATGGGATCACCAAACTCAATCAGGAGCAGATGGTGCTTACGGTCGGGAAGGCGCTCGGAATATCAGCACTGGCCTTCCGTTACCAGAACGTCTATGGACCTGGCCAGTCTCTCTCTAATCCATACACCGGAGTTCTTTCCATCTTTTCAACTCGTATTCGTCACGGAAAAGGCATCAATATTTTTGAAGACGGGAAGGAAAGCCGTGATTTCATTTTTGTGGATGATGTGGTTGCTGCGACGGTGAGGGGGGTGGAATACGATACTCCCATCGTTGACGTATTCAATGTGGGTTCGGGTATTGCCAGCGATATGCTATCGATAGCCAATAGATTGCAGAAGCTGCTTGGCCAGTCGGTTCCAACCGAAGTGTCAGGGCAATTCCGCCTTGGGGATATTCGCCATAACGTCGCAGATGTCACGAAGGTAAAATCTGTCCTCGGATTTGAGCCTTCCGTATTCTTTGAAGAGGGGTTGCCTCGGTTCGTTTCGTGGGTTCAAGGAGAGCAGATTCAGGCGGATCGCTACGAAGAAAGCCTCAGTGAATTGAAAGCAAAAGGATTGCTTAAATGGATGGCCCAGTAACGCCGGGGCTGGTCAGTGTAGTGGTTGCCAGTTACAACCATGCAGAGTATCTGTCGAGAAGAATGGATGGTCTCATCAACCAGACCTATCCAAATATCGAGATACTGGTAATCGATGATTGCTCACCTGATCACAGTGTCGCTGTGCTGCGCCGCTATCAATCCCATCCTAACGTGAGATTGGTGCTTCGCGAGAAAAATGGAGGCTGGGTGACGGTGAGTACTCAGGGGGTTGAAATGACATTCGGGGAGTACGTCATCTTCGCCAATTGTGATGACGACTGTGACCCTCGCATGATTGAGCGTCTGGTCAAGTCGATGGAAATGAACCCGGGAGCCGGCGTGGCCTTCTGCCGCAGTCTGATGGTTGATGAGCAGGATCAGGTTATGGGGGATGATTTCGTTATCAGGGAGCGCTCTTTCCGACAGAGATGCGCTGCCGATACCTTGATTCCCCGAAGGGAAATGAGCCGGTATTTGCTGCATTCCTGCATCATTCCCAATCTGAGCGCGGCACTCATTCGAAGGAAGTGCTTCGATAGTGTTGGCGCACTCTCTCATGACTACCGCGCCTGTTCCGATTGGGATCTATTCTTCAGGATTTCCGACCGCTTTGATTGTTCCTATGTTGCGGAGCCTCTGAATAAATTTCGCCAGCACAAAACAACTATTCGCAGTGCCACCAAAGGACGAGTAACCCACGAAGAGTTTTTCCGATTGCTGTTATCACAGCTTAAGCGGATAGAACTAAATCCGCTCGAAAGATGCAAGTTCAGATATCACGTCATGTATCTCTGGGCAGTTGAGCTGATTCGACCTTCGATAAGTGGGGCCGCCAACTTTCCCTACCATTTTAAGCAGATATTGTCGCTTGACCCAGCGTCGTTGTTTTTTCTTGTGCCTGCCATCGCTGGTCGCATCATTGAGTTGCCCGTAAAGGCCGTAAGAAAACTATTTCTCCGAGCGGGTGGTCGTATGTCGGCACCCATGAGCGTTTCTGAGGATCTGAGGAGTACGTGGAGAAGTAACATTTTTCATCCTACAGAATGGGATAATTTTATAGAGGCTTGTCGTCGGCAACCTTGGCATGTGCCCAGGTACGGCTTTCAAATCTCCTACTTGGTATTTCGACGCATCATGAACAAGATGCGCTACCGACTGGCTGGGGACAACCATCGGGCCGCAAAAGTCCGACCGGGTTGGCTTGACAACCAGAAACTCGATTTGGAGCGTCGCGAATCCGTGCGGTTATGCTTCCCTGAGTTTTTCACGTGCGACGAAGTAAAGAACAGGGCTGGCGGAGCACCGCGAACTTTTTTCGACCAAAATCATAGCGATCGGGAATGGTATTTCTCCAGGAATCGTTGGGGCGAGTGTTTGTCCGCTTTGTTTGATGGAGAACAGTCTGCGCGGACTTCTTTTCATGTTGTCTTGGCTTGGCTTGGTAAGGCATTGCCCAAATCTGACGCCGCATGGGAACCGTATTCCAGTTGCGAACGAGTTGTAAATCTTGCGGTCCTGCTGTCAACTCGCCCAGAGTGCCGGACTGAGATTGACGAACAAATCCTTCGCTGCTTTTTCGAAGATTCACTTCTGTGGATTGATGGCCATCTGGAGTATTACGGAACCAGGAATACGAATAATCACATTCTTAATAATGCTCGTGCGTTGGTTGTTGCTGGGACGGTGCTGCAGTGTGTGCCCGCAGTTGAACGGGGACTTGCTCTATTTGCGCAAATGGCACGCGAACTGTTTCAAGGCGATGGATTCCTGCGCGAACGTTCTTCGCATTATCAGGTCATTGTTTGTAACTGGCTTCTCGATGCCTTGCATTTTGCACGCGTTGTGAAATTGAGGAGCAATACAGGCATACAGGCACTAGCGGAGTTAGAAGCTCTTGCAGAACGTGTTACTCGGGCAACGTCAGTTCTCTTTACCTGTTTGGGAGAGGCCAATACTCAGGTTGGAGATATTTCGCCGGATGTTCATCCAAGCCTGTCCTTGAAACGGTTGCAATATTTGTATCCGTCATCGATTACAGTGCTTCCTGATGCCACGATTGGGCGCAGGGACGACTGGGTCTTTGTGTCGAAAAACAAGCATGTCCTCGTTGCCTGCATGGCGCCGCATTCTTACCCTGTCAGGTACACAACTCATGGCCACAGCGATCTCGGCGGGTTTGTGTGGTTATACAAGGGAATTCCAATTCTGGTTGATGCCGGCAGATCACGATACACGAGCAGTCCCAGTTCACAGTTCCAGTCCGGTCCACATGGCCATAACACTATCTTGATTAATGGGATTGGAGCGTTGGCAGAATCGCTTTTTCTGAATGCCTGCTGGTGCCCTGAGCCATATTCACGTGCGACAGTCGATGTTGAGGTCGATCTGCGCAGCGGGTTTACATTGGCGCATAACGGATTTGGAAGGATCAAGGGCCTTGGTAAGCATGTGCGCCAGGTTGGGATAGAAGATGACGGCATTGTCGTTGTCGACAGTGTGGAGGGTGTGGGAACGGTCATTTTGGAAACGCTCTGGCATTTCCCGCCACAATTTTCTCAAGCTGCGAGCGGCGAGACGACCATCACCGGTGCCGAGGCGCGTGTGACCGCTATCAGTACAACCAGTACCGGGCAAGAACCTGATCACCAAATGGCAGACATATCCATTTGCTTCGGCCTACGGTGATGAGCAGCCGGCTCCTATGCTCCGTTTGACCTGGTCGGTTTCGTTGCCTTGTTCGATCAGAACCGTCCTAAGTGTAGTGCCATGTGCGGCATAGCGGGAATCTTGAATTTTGACGGGCGGCCGGTTGCTGCTCACGAAATCGAGGTGCTTACCGATGCCCTTGCACATCGGGGTCGAGATAATGCCGCCATTGCTCTAGGGGGTTCTTCTAGGGGGCGGTTGTCGAAATACCCTGGATTGGCATTAGGTCATCGTCGGCTGTCGGTTATCGACCTGTCAGCGGAGTCTGCTCAGCCTATGACGATCCAGGACGGCCGTTTCTGGATTGTCTATAACGGCGAACTCTATAATTATCTGGAGCTGCAGCAGGAACTTGTCAAAGCCGGACATCGATTTCGGACACATTCCGACACGGAGGTCGTGCTCGTTGCATTCCTAGCTTGGGGCGAATCGTGTCTCGCCAAGTTCAACGGCATGTTTGCGTTTGCCATTTGGGATGAAACAACCCAAAGTCTTTTCTGCGCGCGCGACCCTCTCGGCGTCAAGCCGTTTTATTATACGCATGACGAGCTGGCGTTTAGGTTCTCGTCAGAGTCACAGGCATTGACGCGCGGAAAAGGACTGGTTCTCAACCCCAAGGCGGTTACCAGCTATTTCCTTTCCATGTACGTCCCGCGGCATTTAAGCATCTTCTCAGGCGTTCAAAAGCTCCTGCCGGGACAGAGCATCAGGGTGACTCGCGATGGGAAGGTCACTGTCAAGTCATATTGGACGTTGCCGCTTACCGGCCATCGGGCTTCTGCTCCTGCTGATGCGGCCAAGGAGTTAGAAGAGTCGCTTCATAAAGCCGTTGCATTCCAACTAAGAAGCGATGTTCCGGTCGGCGTACTGCTATCGGGCGGATTTGATAGCGGGATGATCGTCGCGTCTGCTTCTCGTCGTGCGACTCCTCTCCATACGTACAGTGTCGGCTTTGATGATGGCGCGCAGTTCAATGAGCTGCCTATTGCCAAGGCCCTCGCAAGCCGATATGGCACGCTCCATCATGAGCGCCTTATCCGAGGCGAGGACGTGATGGAGTTGCTCGACAAGGCCATTGCCAGCATGAGTGAGCCTGTGGCGGACAGCGCGATGGTTCCGACCTATTGCCTGTCGAAAATGGCCGCCGAGGATGGCGTCAAGGTGCTTTTGAGTGGGACCGGGGGCGATGAGGTGTTTGCCGGATACTCCCGTTATGTGGGGAGCAGCGGACCCCGTAAAATGCTGTATCGAATGCCCCGATTTCTACGGCATTTTCTTGGAAAGACTCTTTGGAGGAACACGACGTTCGGAGCGCGCTTGCGGCATTCTTCGTTGGACATGATGCTGGTCACCGGCGGGTCCGTTCAGCTTGCCGGGCAGTTTTTCAAGAATGAACGCGCATTCAATGATTTTCTTGAAGAACTTGTGCGAGACGTTTTCCCAACGCCGACAGCGGATTCGCAGGGGCTTTATGAAAACATGCAGTTTGATCTTCAGGTGTATCTGCCAGACCTGCTGTTGATGCTACTGGACCAGTTGACAATGGCGCATACGGTTGAAGGCCGAGTTCCATTGCTGGATGTAGAATTGATCAAGGCCAGCTACAGTCTCTCATCTGAATTGCACGCGAGACCGTGTCAGTCGGAAACAAGACGGCTGATGCGGAGAATGGCGTCAGGCAAACTGGACTCACGAACATTCTCTGCGCCGAAGCAGGGGTTTTCAGGTCCGGTCAGGTCCTGGATAGAACAAAACAAATCGAGGTTTCAGGAACATGTGATGGACTCACGGCAGATTCCGATTCTCCGTGATCTTCCACTAGCGAATCTCTGGAAACCTGCTGCCCAGAAGAGCAATCCGTTCTGGGCTACCGAGGTTTTCTCTCTGTATTGCTTCGCCACATGGTATCAGGCCCATGCTTCAAACTGCGCATGAACTGGTGAGCGTGGTGATCCCCACCAGAAATCGGCGTGATCGATTAGAGCGGGCAATCAAATCTGCGGAAGTCCAAACATGGCCCAGTATCGAGATCATCGTTGTTGACGATGCATCGAGTGATGAAACACAGTCATTCTTGCAGCAACGAGTATCTGCAGATGCTCGCATGCAGGTTGTTAGGAACGAGGTGTCACGCGGCGGCGGTGGGGCTAGAAACCAGGGGGTTGCGGCCGCGAGGGGACCGTATATAGCCTTCCTAGATGATGACGACATCTGGTTGCCAGAAAAGCTTGCGGAGCAAGTGGCTCTGATGAAGGCAAATCCTGGAGCCTCGGCTGTATCCTGTGGTTTTATTGTGCAGCGCTCATCTTCAATTCACCGGAAAGTGCATGTTGCGCCTCCGCTGGATGAACAACAAATACTTCGTTCCAACCATCTTGGTGGAGCCTCGATGTGCCTGACCACAAAGAAAAATCTTGTGACAGTGCAAGGATTCGATCCCATGCTTCGCAGTGGCCAGGATTGGGATTTGTGGATTAAGCTGTACGGAATAGGTGAAGTGCTTATATGTGACAAGCCGCTAGTTTGTTATGTGTCACACCAAGGGCTTCGAATAACAGACAATCTGAAATCAACTTACGAGGGGAGAAGGAAAATATATTTCCGCTATAAGTTGCGCATGTCAGTAGCGACGCGGAAAATCGTATTGTGCGAGCTAGTCTATTGCAGGAAAGTATTATTGAGGCGAGGTCGATCGTCCAGGATTTTAGGATTACTCCACGTTATGCATCTTGCAAGTTGGGCAGCAATGTTTCGGTATGTCTATCGGTACCTCAAATTCATTTTGACGAATGACTCCCCGAAACTTTCCGATGAGCATTAGACAGTGCGACTCCCTTGTGCGTTTGCCTGTGCACGCTCCATCATTGACGTGGTAGATCCGATGCACGCCTTGCCTCCTTTCCCTCTTCTCAATTTTCTTTAGCCGCCAAGGGCAGCTTCGCAAACATTGTTCATGATCATCGTGACATCTCTCGCGCTGTCCACAGTAGTTCTTGAAGTGGGGATTCGAACTGAATGCGTATTTCCATCGTCATTCCCGCGCTGAATGAAGAAGCGGCATTGCCTGGTTTGCTGGAAGCATTGCTGGGTCAAACACTGTGCCCCGATGAGATTATCGTGGTCGATGCTGAGTCTACTGATCGGACATCGGATATCGTGGTTCAATGGGCTCAGAGTGGCTCTCCAGTTCGCTGCATCAAGGGACGTCGAGGGGGATGCGGAATCGGGCGCAATATCGGTATCAAGGCCGCTCGGAATAGTTGGATCGTTCTTCTCGACTGTGGAATGCTTCCTCCGCCGTCCTGGCTGGCTTCGCTTGAAGCGACGCATGATCAAACGGGAGCGCTGGCGGTCTTCGGAATGTGTCAATACATTCCAAGGACAGTTTTTCAACTGGCACTCTGTGCGGTGGCTTGGGGTAATCGCCCAGTTCCAGTCGTTCCATGCTCATTAATTAATCGATCAGTGTTCGAAGCTATTGGCTACTTCCGTGAAGATCTGGAGGCAGTTGAGGATCAAGAGTGGACGCAACGATTTTTGGGGCATTTCGGGAGTCGCTCCGTGATGCTAGAGCCAGTTACACCACATCATGATGTTCCTACCCAAGTATCGGTGGTGCGGAGGAAATGGCTGCTCTACCATCAGTGTGCCGTTCGTGCAGGAGCGTTGAGGCGAGATCAGGTTCTCTATTTGGGAGGAGTTGCATTGGTAGCCGTTCTAGTGGCTACATCCTGGCAGGTCCTCATTCCCTTGTTATTCATGTATGGCGCGCTGCGCGGAGTGTATCTGCCAATTGTGCGTGGGACGACATTCAACTGGCTTATCAGGCCGAACCATTTCCTTCGTGTGATTGGGCTCGCTTCCTTGATGGATGCGATGAAAGTAATTGGTTTTCTGATGGGGCGTTATCAGTTGGTTTTCGGATCTGCTTCGCAGAAGAACTAACAGTCGATGCGTGTCGCCACTGCCCGCACGAAGAATTTTCCGACCGCCTTTAATGTGGAGCGTAGCGTGTATCTACGCTGTTATCGGTTCCCCGCCCTCTCTCGTTTTGTCTTTCCGGGATCACGATACTTCCGAGAGAGTGACTGTCATTTAATTAGCTTATTCAGCCTTGATCTCTTGTCAGAGTTTTGAGATGGCGAGCCTGTAGATATCGCGAGAGCGCTGAGAAGCGCTGTCGGGGGCTACTACGGCAGTCGGCAAATCTTGTTTTGATGATTATGCAATGGAAGAAAATGCCTGGCCGTAATGGCTTGGGTTTTGCTGTGCTACCTGATTGACATCGATCGCATCTCATTCTGTCGCAGGAGCGACAGCCGAAATCGCTAGGCATTAATTTGTTTGTATTCGATTGGGGAAAACGGTTTCCGAATCCAAGAGCGGTATGGAGCCTCGCCTTTCTGTATGCCCTTGTGGCGGGCTTGACCTTGCAGAAGCTGATTCTGCCGCTTATCCCTTCATTGCATGCCGGTCATGGATTATTGCATCAGGACGCGCTGCACTATCATCTTGTGGCCGTTCAGCTCGCCGAGCGAATTCAGGCCATCGGCTGGTCGGAATGGAGGTTGTTTCCGGCAATCGGAGGCGGAACCGGAAACGTGGGGCTGTTGTCGGCGCTCTATGTGTGGTTTGGCCCCAACCCGGTGTGGTTCATACCTTTCGCAGCCGCAGCGCACGCCACAGGCGCCGCTGTCTTGTACCTGCTTGGCTCGGTGCTGTGGCCCGGTCGGGTGGGTCGGGTCGGGGGATTGGCGGCAGCGGCCCTCTTTGTCCTGTACCCTTCGTCAATGCTG
>CAYNDW010000105.1:0-12955 GCA_964395375.1 uncultured Cytophagia bacterium | reverse complement strand
CACGACCGTATCGCCCTGCGCCACAAACTCGCGCGGCTCGAAGCCTAAAGTATCTTGACTCTCGACCAACTTCTGAAAGAATGTGCCGACCTGTTGCGTGCCGCGATACGTGCCGCCAAAGGGAATACCTGGGGCCGCGGTGTGAATCCATTCGACGTCGCTGGTGAGCGCGTTCAAGATTGCCGCGACGTTGCCTTGTCCAAACGCCGCGTAGATGTTTTGGATGACTTGGGTGTTCTCTTGTGCCGACATGGCGAGGCTCCTTGCTTTTGTGATGAAAGAACTGCGAAGATTTGTTGTACGCGTAATACGAAACGGAGAAATAATCGGATTCGTAAAATATTCTGCACGGCGACAAAAGCAACGGCTATTTTGGTTTTTAGAAAAAATTAAGTGTTTTCGCCCGCGACGCCACACGCGCGTGACCGCAGGCGTAGGCTTTGGGGACGAAACAAAAAATCGGACACGGAAACGGAACAGGACACGGGAGTTTTTCTTTATTCCGTGTCCGATCATTGCTTGGGTTGCGACACCTTTGATCCGGCATGACCGACTGAGGCATTGGGAGATTCGGAATAAGATGCAAGCCACAGCCTAGCACAGTCTAGCGGTGGCTGAACATTGCCGCTTTTGCTCCTCACACCTCCTTAGGCCCGCTTGCATTTCTACCATCATTCTCCTATTTTCGCCATGCTTTTACCCACGCCATTGGCACTTTGGCTCCTTATCAAATTTGGCTCTTTGGCTCCTTATCCTTTTTGGCTCCTTGACCAGACATGGATTACGTCAACCACCTCGAAAATCTCTTTCAACACCACCTCGGCGCGCGGCCGCAGAATACTTCCGAGCTTAAAGCGCACGGTTCGGATCGCAAAATTTTTCGCATGACCGAAGGCGCGCGCGCGCTCATCGGCATCTACAACGCGGATCGCGCGGAGAATCTCGCATTTCTTTCTTTCTCCAAACACTTTCACAAATGGGGGCTGCCGGTGCCGGCTATTTATGCCGAGGATTTGGAGCGCGGCATTTATCTCGAAGAAGACTTGGGCGACGCCACGCTTTTTTCCGTTTTAAATGAAGCGCGTCAAGCGCACGGCTTTTCGGAAAACGTGTTCGCGCTCTATCGCAAGGTCGTGGCCGCGCTGCCGCGTTTTCAAATTCAAGCCGGAAAAGATTTGGATTATTCCGTGTGCTATCCGCGCGCGCGTTTTGATCGCCAATCCATGATGTGGGATTTGAATTATTTTAAATACTACTTCCTCAAGCTCGCGAAGATCGCGTTCAACGAACAGGAGTTGGAAGACGACTTCAATGCCTTCACGGATTTTCTGCTCGAAGCGGACCAGCATTTTTTTCTCTATCGCGATTTCCAATCGCGCAACATCATGATTCGCGCGGGGGAGCCGTACTTCATCGATTATCAAGGCGGCCGGCGCGGCGCGCTGCATTACGACATTGCCTCGCTGCTCTTCGACGCCAAAGCTGATTTGCCTTTTGACGTGCGCGCCGAACTGTTGCAGCTTTATCTCGAAGCCGCAGCGAAATTGCTGCCGCTCTCCGCGGATCAATTCCTTCGCCATTATTACGGCTATGTGCTCATTCGCATTTTGCAGGCCATGGGCGCATACGGCTTTCGCGGCTTTTATGAGCGCAAAACGCATTTCCTGCAGAGCGTGCCCTATGCCATTCGCAATCTCGAGTTTGTGTTGCGCCACGCCGAGTTTCCGGTGAAGATGCCGGCCCTCATCGACGTGTTGCATCGCATGGTGCGCTCCACGGCTTTGCGCGAGTTGGGTCATGTGCAACTGAGCCTCACCGTGCGCATTCAAAGCTTCTCGTTTAAAAACGGCCTGCCGCATGACGACACGGGCCACGGCGGCGGCTTCGTGTTCGATTGCCGCGCGCTGCCCAATCCCGGCCGCCTCGAAAAATTTCGCGTGCAAACCGGCAACGATCCCGAGGTCATCACATTTTTGGAAAACGAAGTGGAGGTGCATAGCTTCATGACGCACGTGCGCGACCTCGCGGATCAGGTTGTCGAGAATTATCGCCGCCGCAACTTCACCGATCTCTCGCTTGCGTTTGGCTGCACCGGCGGGCAACACCGCTCGGTCTATTGCGCCAACAAACTCGCCCAGCATCTGCGCGCGAAGTATCAAGTGAACGTCGAGGTGTTGCATCGCGAGCAGCAGAAATAATTCCAGGGTGGAAAGCAAGACGATTTATCCCTCCTCGCCTGTCATTCCGGAGGAATCTTTCTACTCGCCGGAGATACTGCCGAGCGCTTAAAAAGATTCATCCTGAATGCCAGAGTTAGAGGCTGGCAGCGTAACCTATTTTGTGCTCCGAGTAGCAAAAGAGTTTTGCCCGGCGTCGTTTTGCCTTTTTACCCCCGCACTTCCAGTCACGGTTCCTGCGCGGTCAAAATTTTCGCGAAAAGAACAAAAAATCTCGCAAAAACCCGCCGTGCCTCTTGAAATCCCTCCGGCTTTTTCTTATCTTGGCCGCGTCAATTTTGCCCACTCCCGCGCGTGAGTTTTTCATTTCAATTTTCGCTCGTCCTTATGAAAAGCGGTTCGTACTACGCCACCAACGCGGCGCTCGTGCTCGGCGCCGGCGTGATCGGCTACGTGAGTTATGCCAGCGCCACCCACCAAATGAGCCTCAATAAGCTCATTCTCTTCGGTTGCGGCACCGCCGGGATCGCCTCTTTCCTCTGCTATCGCATTTTTTCCCGCATTGACACGTTTCGCGGCGATAAGCCGGTGCCGCGCTATGGCAAGCGCATGCGTCTTCTCTCCGCGCTCTTGTTGGCGCTCGGTCTGTTTGCCGCCTATCGTTTCAGCGCGCAAACCATTCAAGCTTGGCAGCAGCCGGCGCTCTATTGGCGTTTTGTTGAAAACGCGCCTCCGGTTCCAAATCAATACGAAGGCGCGTGGGAGTTGGGCAATCAAAACTACGATCAAACCGTGCGCGTGCATCGCATCCAATTGCGCGCGCTGGCCGACATTCCGCTCACCGCGAATGCGCCCAATTTGGAGTTCGCCTGTGAAATCGATAGCGTGCGCTTGTTCGGCCGCGGCGACCAAGCCGCGCATACATGGAGTTTCAGCGCGCCGGAATATTTTGACATCCCGCCCCTCAGCGCCCGCCGCTTTCGCCTGAATGTGGAATTGTATCCGCGCTTCGCCATATATGAAATGTCCGCGGACTATGAAATTTTTTCGCGGGAAGACGTGGGCGCGGTAAACACGCAAGCCCGCAATGCCGCGGTGTTTCCGCACTATCTGATGATCGAAGCCAACCGCACGGAGTTATGGGATTTCGCGCAATTGGCGAAACACGCGCAATATCCGTCCGTGCATACGCGTGAAGCCGCCATTGCCGCGCTCGGACGAAGCCGCCATCCGCAAGCGTTGAACAAACTGCTCGAACTCTTGCCGCTGCGCGATCTCGTGGTGCAAAACGCGGCGTGCAAAGCGCTCGCGGAATTGGGCGATACGCGCGCGACCTCGGCCTTGATTCGGCTCGCGCAATATGAGCAAAACCCGCAAGCCTTGCGCGCGTTGGGCGCATTGCAAACCAAAGAAGGCGTCGCGTATCTCATCAAAGTCGTGAGCAACAACAGCGAGGAGAAAGAGCCGTATTGGCGCGCCACCGCAGCGCACGTGCTCGGCGAAATGCGCGCGCCGCAAGCCGTGCTCGCGCTGACTGCGGTCATCAAAGAGAACCGCGCGCCGGCTGATTTTACGCTGCAACGCGAAGCGCTGGTTGCGCTTTCGCGCATCGATCATAAAGCGGCCACTGCGGCTGTCGTAGAAATGGCAAACGGCCAGCTCGACGGCGAATGGGTGCGTGTGCTGCTCGAAATCATGCCCGAGTTGGAGCACGAAAAAATTTTGCCGCTGCTCGCTTCTTGGTTGAGCAATTGGCGCGGCTTTGATCTCGAAACCGAAGAGTTGCAGGCCATGCTTAGCTATATCGTCACCGGCGGCCATCGTGATCTGATCAGCGTATTGATCGACGTGCTCATGCGCGAACCCAATCCGGAAACACAATACTTGTTCGTCGCGGCCTTGTCGCAATTGGCCGGAAAAGACTTTGGCCAGATTCAATATCCCGCGCTCAATACGGAAGCGCACACGCTCAATCAACGGATCCTCCACTCGTGGAATAATTGGTGGGGCAACGCGCGCCGCGAGCCGCTTTACCTCGAGCAAATCTCGCTTCCGGAAATGGCCAATCGGATCTAGAAACTGCATTGGAGTATTGGATTGATGGAGTATTGGATTGATGGAGTCATGGATTGATGGAGTCATGGAAAAGTCTAAACTCCAATACTCCAATACTCCAATACTCCACCAATCCATCACTCCACAAATCCCATCACTCCACAAATCCATCACTCCACCACTCCAAGCTCAATTGCCATGCTCATTCCTTTCTTGCAACGTCTCCACGAAGGCTTGCTCGTCGCCGACGGCGCGATGGGCACGATGATTTATAATCACGGCATCCCGCTCTCGCAATGTTTTGATCAACTCAACGTGACGCAGCCGGATTTGATTCGCGGCATTCATCGCGCGTATGTCGAGGCCGGCGCCGAGGCGATTGAGACGAATACGTTCACGACCAATCGCCATCGCCTCGCGCGTTTCGGCTTGGAAGATAAAGTGCGCGAGTTGAATCAAGCCGCGGTGCAACTGGCGCGCGAGGCCGCGCAGGGCCGCGCGTATGTGCTCGCCTCGCTCGGGCCGTTGCGTGATCGTGCGAGCGATGATTTGGATGCCGCTTCCTGTCGTGAAATTTTCAGCGAGCAAATCTCCGCGCTCGTGGAAGCCGCGCCGGATGCGCTCATCTTCGAAACTTTCACCACGGTCGAGGAATTGGAATTGGCGCTCGAACAAGCGCGGCGTTTGACCAGTCTGCCCATCGTTGCGCAAGTCGTGGTTGATGACGCGGGCTATACGCGCGACGGCCGCCATATCAGCGTCAGCTTTCGCCATTTGCGCGAAGCCGGCGCGCACGTCGTCGGCATCAATTGCGCGAAAGGCCCGAACGGCATTATTACCGCATTGCGCGAAGTTCCGCTTGATGAAGGCCTTTTGCTCTCCGCCTTTCCGAACGCCGGATTGCCCGCTTATGTCGAAGGCCGCTACATCTATCTTTCCACGCCGGAATATTTTGCGGAGAGCGCCCACAAACTGCGCGAGCAAGGCGTGCGTTTGCTCGGCGGCTGTTGCGGCACCACGCCCGAGCACGTGCGCGCGATGGCCAATGCGCTGCGCGGACTCAAGCCCGTGGTCGCGAAGCAAGTCACGCCGCATATCACACCCACGACGGTGCGCGTTGAAAAAATCACGGAGCCGGACTTTTTGCAGAACGTGAGGAAGCGCCCGACGCTCATCGTCGAACTCGATCCGCCGCGCGACCTCGCTTATGAAGCGATCCTCACCGGCGCGCGCGAGTTGAAACGCGCCGGCGTCGATGCGATTACGATGGCCGACAGCTCGCTCGGCATCACACGCATGAGCAATCTCGCGCTCGGGCATTTGGTGGAAGAAAAAGCCGGCATTCCCGTGATCATTCATCTCGCTTGCCGCGATCGCAATCTCGTGGGCACGCAAGCGGAGTTGATGGGCCTGCACGCGCTCGGCATGCACACCGTGCTCGCGCTCACCGGCGATCCCGCCAAGTTCGGCGATCAACCCGGCGCCACTTCGGTGTATGATCTCAACTCGTTCAGCTTGATTGAAATGATCAAGCGCATGAATCAAGGCGTCGCGTTTTCCGGACGCGCCATGAAAGAAGGCACGCGCTTCACCGTCGGCGTCGCGTTCAATCCCAATGTCGAGCGCATCGCCACGCAAGTGCGGCGTCTGCGGCGCAAGGTCGAAGCCGGTGCGGACTTCGTGATGACGCAGCCGATTTTCGATTGGCGCCAAGGCCGCGAAATTTATGAGGCCACCAGCGAGTTTGAAATTACCATCTTCGTCGGCATCATGCCGCTCACCAGCGGGCGCAACGCGGACTTTCTGCACAACGAAGTGCCCGGCATTCAAATCCCGGAAAAAATCCGGCAACGGCTTTACCGTTTCGAAGGCGACCGCGCGCGGCGCGAAGGCGTCACCATCGCCGCGGAAATTTTAGAAAGTGTGCTGGATTATTTCAACGGACTCTATCTCGTCACCCCGTTCGTGCGCTATGAGATGTGTGTGGAGTTAGTGGAGGTGTGCCGAAGGTTGGTGCGGAGGAAGATGTGAGGCGCAATACTCATTGCAGGTTGGTTTGCACCCCCCCCATGATTTGTCATTCAGGAGGAATCTTTTTAAGCACTCGGCAGCATCTCCAGCACGTAAAAAGATTCCTGCTGAATGACAGGCGAGGGAGAAAGTAGTGTGATCTAAATTTTGTTTGTAGCAAATCTTTTTTACTGAAAAAAAAGAAAACTCCCACGAGATCACTTTGTGAATTTCGTGGGAGTTTTTTTTCCGCTGAAGCTTTTTGCGAAATTACATCGCGGTTTGCACCGCAAACGGCGCGGAGATAATGCTCGTGCCCCACAATGCTTTGATCTCGCCTGCGCTCTCGCCGTCGCCCGTCACTTCAATCGTAAACGTTTCAACGGAGTTTGCACTCGTCGTCAGCGTCGCCGGCGCCGTGGCAAAATCATCTTCCGCCGGGTGCGGTTCGCCCCACATGCCGGTTTTCTTATTGAAGACCAATTGCCATTCCGTGGCGCTCACTTTTTTCAACCACAAAGAATAATGTCCAGCGCGAATCACGGTCTCGCCGAATTTCAAATCGGTTTCGGATTTGATTTCGGTCGCTTCATCTTTGCCTAAGCGCCACACCATGCCCTCTTGCGCCAATGCCAGCACGTCGCGACCGCCGAGTTGCGGGCGGCCATAGTTGATACTCACGCTCTTGCCGGCAAACGCCGCAGTCGCGTTGCCGCGGCCGCCTTCTTGCGCCGGGGCTTCGGTGTGTGTTGCCGCGGCTTCGTCGGTTTTCATTTGCTCAGCTTCTTCTTTTTTCGCGCACATCATTAGCGTGAGTGAAAGCGCCAACGCGCAAAGCATTTGGGTGGAACGGGACAACTTCATCAGTGAACTCCTTGTGTATGTGTGAATGGGATTAATGTGTTTGCAAAATGTTTATCACCGGCGGCTCGTGGCAAGAGTTTTTTTCTTTGCCGGTTTGTTGGTTTGCGCGCCGGCAACGAGCGTGGGCAATTCATTGCGCAAGCGTTCATAGAGATCGTATTTTAGCTCCGTCATCAGCCCTCGCAACGTGCCTTCGACCGTGCCTTCGAGATGACCGACTTTAGTAGCAAAAAGCAGTTGGTTCTCTTGTAACCGTTCTACTCTTTCTTCTAATTTGGTTAACCGTTGTTTGACTCCTTCCATTTCGTTTTGAATTGCCACGAGGTTTAATTTGACGAGGGCGAGATCGCTTTTGACAATAGCAACATCGCTCTTAATTTCGGTCAACTCTTCTTTAACCGCATCGCGCACCAAAGCCTGAAACATCTCTTTACTCAAACTCTCAAACCAGCTCATCGTTTGCTCCCTTCCTGTTGTGTAACGTTCGGTGGATTTGCCGGCTCTTTCGGCGGCTGAAACCCGAACTCGCGATCGTTCGGCTCGCCGAAAACTTTAACTTCGCCGAAAGCTTTTTCATACTTCTCTAAATTTTCTTTCAGCGCGCGCAACAGCGATTTCGTGTGCTGCGGAGTCATGATAAGCCGCGCTTGAATCTTCGCTTTGGGCACGCCGGGAAAGATGCGCGCGAAATCCAGCACGAACTCCGCGGGCGTGTGGTTGATGATCGCGAGGTTCGCGTAAATACCCTCGGCCTCTTTTTCGCCAAGCTCGAGATTGATATTGAATGGCTGGGGAGCGTTGTTGGTCATTGTAATTTTCCTTTTTGGTTCATCAGCAAACGTGGCAAGATAATCTCTCGCAACCTCGAAAGCAAGAGCCGGATGCCGCGCGCCTCGCCGCATGCGAAGAATTTTCTTTAACTTCAGTGGAGCAAAGCCAGTATGTCCTCAAACTATCAAGCAGACCTGGCTTACATTCATCACACCGGCTTCGGGGATTTCTCGCGCGTGGAAGCTTTATCGCCGCAGCGCAGAGGGCATCGCGTACAATTGTATCGCGGCAGCGCGTTAGCACGCGAGTTGCGCCGAGTGGGATTTAAGTGAAGTTGCTGCGCGGATATGGAGAGTTGAGGTTTCGAAAGGCCGTGGTTGGAGTTTTGGCGAGGAAGCGGTGATAAGTGCGGTTCAACCACGGCTTGGCCGTGGTTTGAATTTTTTATAAAAAGCCACGGCCAAGCCGTGGCTGAACATTATGAACCCGCCAAACCCAACTCTCCCGCCGCGCCTTTCATCGCTTGCAAGCAATTGTCGATGTGCTCCTCCAGCGTAACGCCCAACAGTTCCGCACCGTGAGCGATGTCTTCGCGGCTCACCGGGCGGGCAAAGGCTTTGTCTTTCATCTTTTTCTTCACGGAACTAACTTCGACCTCGAGCACGCTTTTGCTCGGGCGCACGAGCGCAACCGCGGTGATGAAGCCGCACAACTCATCTACCGCGAGTATGGTTTTCTCCATCGGCGTTTCGGGCGTCACGCCGCTATAATCCGCGTGCGCCAAAATCGCGCGGGAGATTTCTTCGGGTTCGCCCATTTCGCGCAAGAGCTTGACGGTTTGATAGGGATGCTCTTCTTTGGAAGGATGTTTCTCGTAATCCATGTCGTGCAGAATCCCCACCACGGCCCACTTTTCTTCGTTCTCGCCAAACTTGCGCGCATAGAAACGCATTGCGGCTTCGACCGCGAGCATGTGCTTGCGCAAACTGTCGGACGCGGTCCATTCGCACATGAGTTGATAAGCTTGTTCACGAGTCATCATTTCTTTTCTCCTTCTTCCACAAATACGGCGGTGCCGCTGGCAATCACCATGAGAATCATCTCACCTGCGCTGAACGCTTCATAATCTAAATCGATGCCGATTACCGCATTCGCGCCCAACTCCGCGGCGTTGTCACGCAACAGTTTGAGCGCCACGGCGCGCGCGCGCGAAAGTTTTTGTTCGAAGCGATTCGAGCGGCCGCCGACAATGCCTTTTAAACCGCGAAAGAGATCCTCGAAAATGTTTGAGCCGATCACGGCTTCGCCGGTGACCACGCCCAAATAGCGCGTTATTTTTTTGCCTTCAATCGCCGAAGTGGTGGTGGTAATCATGGCGGCTACCCTCACATTTATCCACGGAAACAACTCAACAAAAAATCGTTTGTTCGCGCTGCGCGCCGACGGAAATAATTTCAATCGGCGTTTGCGTCAGTTCCACGAGGCGGCGGAGATATTGTTGTGCCCGCGCGGGCAGCGCGTTGAACGTGCGCGCGGCAGAGGTCGGCTCCAGCCAACCGGGAAGCGTTTCATAAATCGGCTCGCAGTGTTCCAACACGGCAAGATCCGCCGGGAAATTTTTTATCTCCTTGCCGCGATAGCGATAGGCGATGCAGATTTTTATTTCCGCGAGCGTGTCGAGCACGTCGAGTTTGGTCACAGCCCACGCGGCGACGCCGTTGACTTGCACGGCGTAATTCGCGACCACGGCGTCGAACCAACCGCAACGCCGCGGCCGGCCGGTGGTTGCGCCAAACTCCGCGCCGAGCGTGCGCAGATCAATGCCGCTTTCCGGTCCGATTTCCGTGGGCAAGGGGCCCATGCCGACGCGCGTGGTGTAAGCTTTAATCACGCCGAGCACGCGATCAATCTTGGTCGGGCCAATACCGAGACCGGTGCATGCGCCGCCGCTCGTCGGGCTGGAAGAAGTGACGTAGGGATAGGTGCCGAGATCAATATCGAGCAACGTGCCTTGGGCGCCTTCACACAAAATGTTTTTGCCGGAAGCGATGCCGGCATTGAGCGCGCGTGAAACATCGGTGATGTAGGGATCAAGCTGCTCGTCCAGTTCGCGGTATTCGCGCAGGATGGCTTCGACGTCAACCGGCGTTTGGCCATAGAGCGCGCTGAGGATGGCGTTCTTTTCTTGCAGATTATGCGTGATCTTCTCGCGCAGGGTGGTCTCGTCCAACAGGTCGACGAGGCGGATGCCCATGCGATGGACTTTGTCAACATACGCCGGGCCGATGCCGCGACCGGTGGTGCCGATCTTGTGTTGCTCGTTCGCGGATTCGCGGCTTTGATCGAGCAGTTTGTGATAGGGCATGACGAGATGCGCGCGATGGCTGAGGAAGAGCCGGCCTTCGACGACGATGCCCTTTTGTTTGAGCAGAGTAATTTCGTGCAACAGGGCTGCGGGATCAATCACCACGCCGTTGCCTAAATAACACGTCGTGTGCGGATGCAAAATGCCGGAAGGAATCAGATGCAAAATGAAGCGCTCGCCGTCAATGACGACCGTGTGTCCGGCATTCGCGCCGCCTTGATAGCGCGCGACAAGATCGGCGTGTTCGCTGAGGCAGTCGATGATTTTGCCTTTACCTTCATCGCCCCATTGGGCGCCGACGATGATTTGAACGGGCATGGGAGTCTCACTTGTGCAACAGGCATAAAAAAACTCCGAGGTTTCCCCAACGCCAGGCGCTTGGGAATCGGAGTTTCTATTTTGGTGAAATGCTTAATGCGAACTAGTTGAAACTGGCAACGGCATCTTCCACCGTGTCAAAGATTTCGAAAATGCGCGTGAGCTTGGTGATCATGAGCAAGCTTTTGATCCGCTCGGTGACGTTGGCGAGCTTGATATCGCCGCCGTTGTTGCGCATGGTGTTCAAGGCTTGAATCAATACGCCGAGACCGGAGCTGTTCATCCAATCGACGTTGCCGAGATCGACGACGATCCGGGTCTTATTTTGATCGATTAGCTCGTGCAGTTTATCATTCAACAAACCGGCATCCGGTCCGCCCATAATCTTGCCGGAAAAATCCAAGAGCGCGATTTTGCCGGCAGCTTTTTCGGTAATAGTCATGGGGCACCTCCCGACAGTTTGGCCGCAAAGCATTTCAAATTTTCAATTGCAAATTTTCCATCTAAAATTTGCAAGCATCGACTTCGCGCGGGCACAGACTCCGCGCTCTTGCGTTGGCAATGAGAGTAATTGCGTCATGCGCGGTCACGGCCCTAGCGCGCCGCTACCGGCGCACGCTGTTTGATTTTAGCGAGATGATGTTTCTTGTACCACTCCACCACCATGGTCGCGGCAATGAAGATGGTGGAGTACGAGCCTGCAATGACGCCCACCAGCATGCAGAACGCAAAGCTGTGAATCACTTCACCGCCGAAGAGAAACAACACGACGACGACGAAAAAAACCGTCAAGGAAGTTAGAATGGTGCGGCTCAACGTTTGATTGATGCTCAAATTGATG
Organism: uncultured Cytophagia bacterium; assembly: GCA_964395375.1. Classification (GTDB taxonomy): domain Bacteria; phylum Zhuqueibacterota; class Zhuqueibacteria; order Zhuqueibacterales; family Zhuqueibacteraceae; genus JABWAN01. Next base: position 1,554 of record CAYNDW010000105.1, on the reverse strand, counting down.
AGGTCTTCCATCGGCATGTTTTCACGGCGATGCACTTTGAGGTTTTCGCGAATACGGTCGAAGATCACGATCGTATCGTTCAGCGAGTAACCCACCAAGGTCAAAAACGCGGCGACGACGGCGAGATTGATTTCCAGATTGAACAGCGAAAAGAACCCGAGTGTGACAATGACATCATGAAACAAGGCGACGACCGCACCGACCGCGAAAATGAACTCGAAACGAAAGCTGACATAAATCAAAATCAAACCGAGGGAGATCAATGTGGCCCAAATCGAAGCGCCGCGAAGCTCGCGTCCAATTTTGGGGCCGACGGTATCGACCGAACGCATTTCCGGAGGATTGGCGGGAAAGGCCTGGTGCAATGCCGCGAGGATATTGTCGGGCACATGCAGAGCATTTTCCTCCTGTTGCACACGAATGAGATAATCGCGATTACCTCCGAATTGTTTAATTTCCGCGCCAGAATACCCCAATGAGGTTAGGGCCTCACGCACGGCACCGGGCGTTTGGTCCTGCGGAAATTGCACGTGAATTTCAGTGCCGCCTAAGAAGTCGATGCTATAGGCCGGGCCGCCCTTGATGAGCAGCGAGGCCAGGCCGATGAGTATGACGATGACGGAAGCGCCAATCGCATAATTGCGCTTCTGCATGAAGTCGATATGCGTTTCACGAAAGAACTGCACCATGAGAAACTCTTCTCCTCAAAAAACGATTACGTAGCTTAGATGCTCAATGTGGTCATGCGACGGCGCGCTGTCATCCAATCGTAAATCACGCGTGTGACTACGATCGCTGTGAACATGCTAATGCCGATGCCAAATAATAAAGTGATCGCAAAACCTTTTACCGGTCCGGTGCCGAATTGCAAAAGCACCAGAGCAGTGAGGGCCGTGGTCACGTTGGAATCAAAGATCGTCCAAAAGGCGCGATCATAACCGGCGTCGATGGCGGCTTTGACGGTTTTGCCGCCGCGCAGTTCTTCGCGAATACGCTCGAAGATAAGCACGTTGGCGTCCACCGCCATGCCGAAGGTCAGAATGATGCCGGCAATGCCGGGCAAGGTCAAGGTTGCCTTAAACTGCGCCAGCGCGGCAAACAGGATGATGATGTTCAAAAGCAGAGCGAGATTGGCGATAAATCCGGATAGGCGATAGTAGAACAACATAAAAGCGACGACAATCAGGAACCCGATGAGGGCGGAATTCTGGCCCTTCGTGATGGAGTCGCGACCGAGCGAAGGCCCGACGGTGCGCTCTTCAATGATGTGCATCGGCGCTTGCAACGCGCCGGCGCGCAGCACGATGGCGAGATCGCGCGCTTCATTGGCGTCCATGCTGCCATGAATGACGGCGCGGCCATTTGGAATGCGTTCGTTGATATTCGGCGCGGTCACGATTTTATCATCCAGCAAAATCGCCAAACGTTTATTGACGTTGGCCGCGGTGACGACGGAAAACGTTTTCGCGCCGTCGTTGTTCATTTCCATGCTGACTTCCCACTCACCCTGGCGGCTCACGCGCCCGCCGCTGCCGATGCTGGCACGGGCATCGG
>CAYNDW010000104.1:1511-12969 GCA_964395375.1 uncultured Cytophagia bacterium | reverse complement strand
GGAGAACATAGCCGGGAGTTTTATTTGCGCCTCAAGCGCGCTCGCGAGGAGCGATATGAAGAGCGCCAACGCCTGCGCAAGCCTGGTTGTGAACTCGGATTGCATTTTTCTTCCTTCCGTTTAAAGACCGCGAGCACCGCTGGTGAAAAAATTAGTGGGCAACGCTTCTGCTCTGCGCCGTTCGGAAAAACCAAATCGGCAAATACGAAATCCAATAGGATCTTTTCCCGCCGAAACAATTGCCCATGCATCAAGTTTTAGGTCGACCCGGTACGCGTTTCAAGTTTTCACTTAACGCCGCGCGCGCATGTTCGACATATTCCGGCGTTATGCCAAAGACCTCTTGAATCGTCGCGTGATAGTTCTGCTTGAGATTCACATTGCGCTTGCCCGCGAGTGAAGTGATGCGCATAAAGTCTTGGCGAACGAAAATCAGTTCGTCTTCCTGCGCGCGGGTGAGGCAAAGCCCGTGCATGCCGTTACGGTAAAACGAAGCTTGCCAGTGTTGCAAAAATTCATCGAGCGGAGTCGGGCGATCAACAAAGCGATAGCGCCACTTTTCCGCCGAGCGTGTGAACGTGAAGAGATCGTAGCTCTGTGCGGCAATGTCAAAGCGCAATTCCACGCCGCTATATTCGTTGTGATAAAGCCTCGGTTTCGTGGGATCGAACGGCATCGGTCGTTGCAGCAAATAGCCTGGATCGAGCAGATATTTAACGCCGTCGAGGAGCACGACGATAGCGCAATGAATGTTCTCACCGGCGCGCATGTCGCCCATGATGATGTAGCCGGCGAAACCTAGCTGGAGCAGAATGGATTGCTGAAAGAAAGTTAAAGAGAAGCACGTGCCGCCGGTGCGCAAGCGCACATGATCTTCGAAAACTTCTTCCGGCAGGCGCAGCCGCGCGCGCGCGTTTTCGCCGTAGCGGTTGAACTTGATTATCTTGCTCAAGTTCTCATAAGGCAGGTTTGAGAAGGCCGCGATGATCTGCTGCAATAAAGAGAGCGAAGGCGGTTGCGAGGTAAGCTGAAATTTTTTTAAAAAATGCCGCACGCCTTCGCCGTGCTGGAAAGGATCAAGCGCAAAAGTGGGAGAAGGTGAAAGGATTGCGCTCGTCATGGTTTTGGTCTCCTCCTCGCCGTCATCATGCGCTGCATCAATCTCCTCGAAATAATCGCCCACGCACGGCGCGCCGAGCCAGAGCAAAAGATCCAATACAATTAAAGAAGAGAAGAATTTGAAAGGGAGGGAAGCATAACCTTGCGAAGGATTGAAACCCTCGCAAGGTTAGGCTGGAACGCCACTACTTGCCAATCTCCGCGCCGAGGCCTTTGAGTTGATAAATCGTCATCGGTCCGGTGACGCTGCTCGAATCGAACGCGACGCCTTGCTCTTCGGCCAAATGCTGTTGATAGCCGAGAGCCTCTTCCGCGCTCAATTCGATCTTATAAACTTCGCCTTCGACTTTTGCGGTCTTGCCCTTCGCCGTCAGCGGAAACACAATCTCGCCGTCGTTGACTTTCACTTTGATCTTTTGCTCGGCTTGATCGCTCGCAATTTCCATCCAACAGCCGGCCTTCGCGCAAACTTCGAGCACTTCGCCTTCGATCAAGACTTTTTTGCCGAGATAACTTTCCGGCGCGGATAAGATTGCCGAAACTTTGCTCGCCTCTGGCAATGAAAGCCCGGCGCCGTATTTTTCGCTTGTGGAAGTTTTTTGCGTGCATGCTACGCCGAACATGAGGAGCAGTCCGAAAACCATTTTGTTGCGCATGACTAATTCTCCTTGAATGAAATTGATTGTAGCGTTGCTCTCGTTCCCAAACTCTGTTTGGGAACGCAATTGGGTTTGAAACTCCGTTTCAAATTTATCAAAGCGTCGAAACGGAGTTTCTTCTTCAAGTGTGTTCCCAAACGGAGTTTGGGAACAAGTATAATGTAGTTGATGGTGCCGCCTGAGCTTGAAGCAACACCAGCATACGCAATCACGGCATTTTTTGCAAAAGAAAAACTAGGCTTCACTTCGCCGAAACTCGCATCGCGTCAATCGCTTTGCCGGCCATCACGGTTGAGACGTTGTGTTTGAGCAGCGTCGCGTTGAGTTGCGGCACGGTTTGATTGATGAAGTCATTCACCTGCGCGAGGCGCGCCGTGAACTCGCTTTCGAGCTGCATGAAGTATTCTTGCTGATACGGCGTGGGCGCGGCGTTGAGGCGATCAATGCTGCCGAGCAATCCGCCGAGGCGCTCGATCAAGCGCGGGCCGAGCATGTACGTGGGCACGTTGTCGGGCCGGCTCATTTTGTTTTGCAGCGAGTCGATCTTTTGAATGTGCGTCGCCAACGTCTTTTGCAACTCCTCCGGCGCTTGGGGCGTGGCGTCTTTCACGCGCTTCTCCGTGGCTTGCAATTGCTCTTTGGTGCCGTCCAAAAATTTCAATGCTTCGTTCGTGGCCGATTGCATGTCGCGCAGCTTCAGCGCCATGTCCGCTTGCGCCATCAAATCCGCGCTCGGCACGTTGAGCGTGGGATCGAGGCGCACTTCCACGGGCTTCTCAAAAGTTTTATCACCGACAAAAAGCTTTGCGCTATACCTGCCGGGCAATGCTTGCGGCCCGCTGATGCCGCCGGTAAACGCCGCGAACTCGCGCTCTTCGTCGGTGAGCGGCTTGCGTCGCGTTGCAGGATCGTGGCGCAGATTCCACGCAGCGCGATTCAAACCTTTCTCTTTGGAAATCTCCGTCATCTCGCGAATCACTTTGCCGGTGTTGTCGAGAATCTGCAGCTTCACCGCGGTCTTGTCCTCGGGCTTGTCTTTGAGGTAATACGTAATGAGCGCGCCCGTCGGCGGATTCTGCGCCGCGAACAGTTTGTTGCCGATGCCATAACGCGAGAAGCCGGAAGAGAAACGCAGGCCCGCTCGCACGTCGAACAGATGCATTGCGCTGCCCGCAATCTCCGGTGACATTTGTTGAATAGGCGTGGCGTCGTCGAGAATCCAAAAGCTGCGGCCGTGCGTGGCAAGAATCAAATCGTTCTCACGCGGATGAATTTGAATATCATGCACCGCAACCGTGGGCAGATTTTTCAAACCCAGCGAAAGCCAATGGCCGCCGCCATTGTATGAAGCATAAAGCCCAAGCTCAGTTCCGGCATAAATCAAATTCGTGTTCTTCGGATCTTCGCGCACGACCCAGACATGCGCCTTTGCCGGAAGATTGCTGGAGATGTTCGTCCACGTTTTGCCGGCGTCGCTCGTTTTAAAAATATGCGGACGAAAATCATCGAGCATGTGGCGATCAAACGAAGCATACGCCATGTTCACATTCACGCGCGAAGCCTCGACGTGCGACACCGGCGAGTTCGCAGGAACGCCGACGTTCTTGGTGAGATTCGTCCACGTCTTCCCGCTGTCGCTGGTCATTTGCAAATTGCCGTCGTCCGTGCCCACCCAAATCTGATCACGCTGAATCGGCGACTCGGAGAGACTAATGATTGTGCAATGATACTCCGCGGTCGTGTTCTCGGTCCACACTGGGCCGCCCGCGTCTTTCTGTTTCGCGGGATCGTTCGTGGTGAGATCGGGGCTGATCGCATTCCATGTTTTGCCGAAGTCGGTGGATTTGAACACGACGTTGCCGGCGAAATAAACCGTGTTCGCGTCATGCGGCGAAGTGATGATCGGCGCGTTCCAATTGAAGCGATACTTCAACTCTCCCACCGGGCCGCCGTCATTGCGCTGCGGCTGCACGCTCGTCTGTTGCTGCTCTGCGGTGAGCATGTCCGTGCGATAAAGACTGCCGCCCTGCGACTCGCTGAGATAAAGCTCGGGATGGCTCGCGTGATTGACCACGTGAAAGCCGTCGCCGAAACTCACCATTTTCCAATCATCATTCATGATGCCCACGCCGTCGCGCACACGGCTCGGGCCGGTCCACGTGCCGTTGTCTTGCAAACCGCCGCTCAAATAATAAAACGGCAAACGATTGTCCGCGTGCACTTGATAGAATTGTCCGAGCGCGATGTTGTTCACGACCTCCCACGTTTCACCGCGATCATACGACACCGCGATGCCGCCGTCTTGGCCTTGCCAGAGGCGGTCGGGATTTTGGGGATCGATCCACAGCGCGTGATAATCGCCGTGCGTGCGGGCGGAGATGCGCCGAAAATTTTTGCCGCCGTCAATCGAAACAAACAAGCCGGAGGCCACGGCATAAACGCGATTCTCGTCCGTGGGATCGACGCGCAGATCGGTATAATAAAATCCGCGCGAAACGATGCGCGCCTCTTTCGTCACTTGTTTGAAAGTCTCGCCGTAATTGTCCGAGCGATAGAGCGTGCCTTCTTTGGACTCCGTCATCGCATACACGATGTTCGGACTGCTCGCCGCGACTTTAATGCCGATGCGTCCGAGCAATTTCGGCAAACCGTTCGTGAGTTTCTTCCACGTTCTACCCGCGTCCACGGATTTGAACACGCCGCCGTTCTCGCTGCCGCTCTCGTGCGTCCACGGCTTGCGCTCGAAATGCCACATCGCCGCGTAGAGAATGTTCGAATTGCTCGGGTCGATGTCGAGATCGGCAACGCCGTGTTTGTTGTCGATGAACAAAGTTTTCTGCCACGTCTTGCCGGCGTCGCTGCTCATGAACACACCGCGCTCCTCGTTCGGGCCATACGCATGCCCGAGCGCGCCGACATAAACATAATCCGGGTTGAGCGGATTCACGACGATGCGCGAGATGCGTTCGCTGTCTTTCAAACCGAGATGCTGCCACGTTTTTCCGCCGTCCGTGGATTTGTAAACGCCGTCGCCAAACGAAACGCTGTTGCGCGTGTTCGATTCGCCCGTGCCCACGTAAATCACGTCGGGATTTTTTGGATCGAGCGCGATGTCGCCGATGGAGATCGTGCTCTGGCGTTCGAAGAGCGGCGTCCAACTCATGCCGCTGTTTATCGTCTTCCACAAACCGCCGGAAGCCGTTGCGACATAAACGAGATTGGCATTGCCAGGCACGCCTTCAACATCGGTCGTGCGCCCGCCCATATTCGCTGGGCCGATGTTGCGCCATTCGAGACGATTGAGCGCGGAGGTATCGACGCGCGCGGGCGCGGGTTGTTTCTGCTGCGCGAACGCTTGTGTGAGCATGAAGCACACGAGCAGCAAACACCGACGTGACCATTTGAAATGCAGCATGCAACTCCTCCTCTGTTTATTGAGATGAAAGGTGATGAAGGAAAAGCATTGTTACGGACATTTCGAGGCAATGCATTTCGGCCCAAATCGTCTCTTGCAATTCTCCCGGTGAGCGTTTAAGTTACATCCGTAAATGACTCAATCAGGAGAAATTTCATGCAAGCCTACCACGTGCAAACCGCCGTTGCGCACGACGGTTCAATCAAACTAAACAACCTGCCGTTTCGCGCAGGCGACGCCGTCGAAGTCATCATTTTAATGCGCCCCTCCGCTTCGCCGCATCTGAAACAGAATCCGTATCCGCTCCGTGGCACGCCAATAACCTATATCGATCCCACCGAACCTGTTGCCCAAGCTGAATGGGAGTCGGCGCAGTGATCGTTCTCGATACTCACCTCTGGGTTTGGAAGTCGCGAAGCACAGGCTGAAGATTCCATGATAACCGGCATGAATTACTCCGTTTTTTATACTCCCTAGTTTTCGAGGCCTCCATTCTTCTCCTCTCCGGCGCGCATACATGCTCACCGCACGAAAGCCAACTTGCGGCTTTGCACGAACTCTCCCGCTTGCAAGCGAAAAATATAAACGCCCGAACTCACCACGTTGCCAAACTCATCTTTGCCCTCCCACACCATTTCGTTCGCGCCGGCAAGCTGCCGCGCATTGACCAGCGTGCATACTTCCTGCTGGAAATGAGTGGTTTAATAAAACGCGAAGTCCGATAAGATCGCGCAGGCTTGGGCGAGATAGAACTCGATGCGCTCGGCTTTCGACTGCTTAGTCCAATCGCCGACTTTGATGGCCACGCCGAGGAAGTTGTTTTCGTCGATGGTGAGCGAGGCGTAAAGATCGGCAACCACTTCGCGCTCTTCGCCTTCTTCCGTCGCTTCGCCATAAACCACGCGATCCATCAGTTCGTTATAATACGGCTCGTTCGGATCTTTGAGCAGCTTGTCGTCCACGACATCTTCATCCCCCCCGGTTTCTTTCACCCAGTTTTGCCCATCGCTGACAATGTAATTCTCAAACCACTTCTGCGCCGCTTGCGTTTCGGCTTTGGATTTGGTGCTCTGCACGAAGATCACCATCTCCACATCGGAGTCGAGGCCGGTCACTTCCACGAGCGTGTGACGGCCGTCCGGGCTTTTTTCGAGGTTGAAATAGCTGTTCGCCGGAATCGCGATAGTCGCGCCGGTTTTTTCTTCTTGAAAAATTTTAATGGGCTGCTGCAGTAAATCCTCCAAGCTCACCGGCTCGTCTTCAAACTCGGCTTCATCGCTGATCAAATCCCTAACGTATTCTTGATCATCTGCGAACATGGTTGCAAAAATATCGCGGAAGGGCGTGGAGTATTCGAGCTCCATTTCCAGTTTGTCGTTGCTGTCGTCGGAAAATTGAAATGGATTCGCCTCGGATTGCGCCAGCTTTTCCGCCAAATCGCCGAACGCTTCGTCTGCTTTCAGCAAGGGATTATCGCTGCGCAAACCGCCGTAGAGTTGTTCTGTGGAGCAGGTCTTTGGCGGAGCCGCGGCAGTTGAGGTGAGCAAGCTTTGAAAATTTCCTGCCGCGGGAATCGCCCACACGCAGGCTTTGCCGCCGATGGCTTGGCCGCCGTCAACCATGCCGACAATCTTGCCATTGTAAGTGATCGGCGAACCGGAGTGCGACTTGCGAATATTGCGTTCTTCAAATTTGAACACGTTTTGCGTCAACGCGGGATAATTGCCCGCGCCGTCCGCGCACAGCGCTTTTTTGAAAACCGCCAAATGCGCGGGATTGGCGAAGCGGTTGTCGAACTTTTGCAAGGGAATGGCTTTCGCATCCGCATCGAGCCGGGTTTCCTTGCGATCCATGCGCGCCACGCCTTGTGGCGCTTCCCAAAAATCGACCGGGCTATCGAGCGGCGGGTCGCCTTGATGCACTTGCAGCGGCGGAATGCCGAGCGGCGTGTCCAGTTTTAGCAACGCGAGATCGGCATTCTTGTTGGCCTTCACAATGGTGGCTCCTGCGGTTTTGCCTTTCCATTGCACCTTGATGGGAGCTTTGCCTGCAACGAGGTGCAACGCAGTGACGATGTTATCGGGCTTATCCCACGCCACACCGTAACCCGACTCCGGCTTGGTATGCACGAGCACCACGGATTCTTGTTCCTTCTGTCCGAATGCCGAGGTTAGCGACAATGCGCCAAGCAACAACGCGAGGCTGCTACATCGAAACAACCGCCGGCGTGCGCCGGAAGAGTTTGGGTTGAGTCGCATAACACGATCTCCTTGCTGGTAAAGATGAAAAAACGGCGTGAGGAATTGTTGTTGCTAATTTGTGTCGCGAAGAAAAGTGTTCGACCCTCGGCTGGGCCGAGGGGAATATGGTGCGGCTCTCATGAGAATGCAACCCCGAAGCGTCGAGGTTGCTGGAACATCTTTGAAAAACCGCCTTGCGTTTCACGCGATGATCAGGCTATATTTCCTCAAAAAGACAGATCCGTCCTTTTCTGGAAATATCATGCCCTCGCCAAGCTTGAAACAAACCGCGGCGGAACATCAGCTCCCGCTCGCCACCGTTGCCGTGGAGGTTTTACACCTCGCCATTTTGGAGAGCCTCTTCAGCCGCAGTGAAAGCCGCATTGCCACCTTTCAAGGCGGCACCTCGATTCACTTGCTGCACGGCGGTTATCGCTTCTCGGAAGATTTGGATTTCGCCGGCGCCGATCTGAACTGGGACGCTGCGGAAAATTTGCTAAAGCATGCACAAGCCGGCATTGAAAAACTCGTGATGCAGCTCCTCGGTCACGGCTTACACGAATGGCGTTTGCCGGAAAAGAAAAAGCCGCGCCGCATTTACGCCGCGTGGTATGCGTTTCAACCGCGGAGCGAGCGCCAAAAATTTCGCGTCAAAATCGAGTTCGCGCACTATCCGGTTTATAACTCGCAGCCTTTGCCCGCGCATTCCGAGTTGCAAGTGGCGCAACGCGCACCGCTGGTCAACGGGCTTCCGCCGGAGGAGTTGATGGCGGAAAAACTTGCCGCGGTCGCGGGCCGCGCTTATGTCAAAGGCCGGGACCTTTTCGATCTTTGGTATTTCCGCGAGGTGCTAAAAACCGCCGTCGACGTTGAAATGGTGCGCCATAAATTTCGCGACTATAACGTCGGCATCACCCCAAGCGCTTTGCGCGATAAGCTAAAAGCTTATTCGCAAGATTCGCTCGCGGCGGAGATGAATCGCTTTTTGCCTGCGCGTTATCGCCGCATGCTAGAGAAGAACGGCTATCAACTCGTGCGCGCAAGCGCGGAGCAGGCTGTGCAGCAAGCGCTAACACAAGGAATCTAAGCGCGGACTTCGGTCTTGATTCGGATAATGGTCAATGGTTAATTGTTAATTCACCATTAAGATCTTCGCGGACGTGATAGTTTTTCCAGAATAATATCATAAAATGCCCTCCCTCTTCACCCAAGCCAAATGGCTCGCGCTGCTGCGCAACGGCAAGAGCATTTATTCCTGCGCCGAACTGCAGCGCCTCACCAAACTTTCCGATGCGGCTTTGCGCCGCAGCCTCGTGCGGCTCGGGCAGATTAAGTTGATCGCGAGCCTCGGCAAAGAGTTGTATGCCAATCTGCTCAACACCCCCACGCTCGAAGAAACCGCGGCCCGGCTTTATCCGCCGGCTTATATTTCGCTCGAATCCGCGCTGTTTACGCACGGCGTAATCGACCAAGCGCCGCACGTGCTCACCTGCGTGACGCTTAACAAGACCAAACATTTTCACAGCAAGCTCGGAGAAATTTTTTACGGGCACCTCAAGCCGGATTTGTTCTTCGGCTATCACACGCGTGAACGCACGGCCCTCGCCGAGCCGGAAAAGGCCGCGCTCGATTTCATTTATCTGCAAAAACAAAACGGCCTCGCGCCGACACTGAATGAGTGGAATTGGGAACATCTTGACCACAAACGTCTGCGCAAGCTGCTGGCAAAGTATCCCGCCTCTGTGAAAGCCTGCCTCGAGCAATTTCAACCGCGCGCGGATTGACTTCCCGCGCACCTCATGAATTTTGACGATCACGCGCTAACGTGGCGCGCGCCTTTCTAAAGCTGTCATTCAGCAGGAATCTTTTTAAGCACTCGGCAGTATCTCCAGCTCGTAAAAAGATTCCTGCTGAATGACAGGCGGAGAGAAGTCGCGAGGATCGGACTTGAAACGCAAAATTCCTTTGCGCGGCGCGCGTCTCTGTATCGCCTTCACTTTCCAATTTCAAACTGCTCGCGTTCTTTCTCGGTCAAATGATGCACGGGCGCATTTTTTAGCCAGGCGAAAATCGTTTCGGGCAGCCACCAGATTCGCGCGTCGCCGTCGCTCGAAGCGGTGATGAAACGAAGGCCGTCCGGCGAGAACGCGAGCGCATTGACTTGCGCGCTGTGCTCGCCGTAATGCACGAGCCGTTCGCCTTTGATATTCCACAACACGGCGCTCTCTTCCTCTTCGCGCGAGCCTTCGGAGGTGGCGGTGAGAATATATTTTTCCTCCGGCGAAAAAGCCGCGGCGGTTACCGTAAACTTGTGCTCGAGGGTGTTGATCAAATTTCCCTCTTCATCCCACAGCATCGCAAGACTCTTCGCCGCGGTGAGAAAGTAGCGGCCGCGCGGGAAGTATAGCGCGAAGCGCACGCCGCTCCCATGCCGCAATGTTTTAATCAACTCACCGCTGCTGCGCCAAAGCTTCGCCGTGCTATCTTTGGAAGCCGTGAGAATGCGGCTGTCCTTGCGCGGAGAAAAAATCGCGGCGGTGACCTCCCCATTATGCCGGAACGTTATGGTATCCCCACTCGCCAGCCACAACTTTGCGGTGCTGTCTCGCGAGGCGGTGAGCACATGCTGCCCATCCGGCGAGAACACCGCGGCGTTGACTTCGCCATTATGCCGGAACGTTACCGTGTCCCCATTTGCCTTCCACAACTTCGCGGTGCTATCCGCGGAAGCAGTAAGAATCTCTGCGCCGTTGTTAGGCGAAAATACTGCCGTATAAACTTCACCGCGATGCTGCAACGGTCTCGGTTCATGGCTTTCGTCGAGCGTCCAGAGTTTCGCGGTGCCATCACGCCCAGCCGAAAGAACGCGCTTGCCATCCTCAGAGAATCTTGCCGCGTTGATCACGCCCTCGTGCTTGAGGCTGTCAATGCGCTCGCCGCGTTCATTCCACAATACGACCGTGGAATCGAACCCCGCGGTCAAGACGTGTTTGCCTTCCAGTGCGAACGCGGCGGACTTCACCGCGTTGCCGCGCAGCGAGAGGCGATGCACAAGTTGCTGCGACAAATCCCACAGCTTGGCCGTGTGATCGTGCGAGGCCGTGAGCATGTGTTTGCCCTCGGGCGAGAAAGTCACTTGATTGATTTCAGCGTGATACTTAAGCGAGTCCGTGACGTTGCCGTTCGCATCACAGAAGCGCACGACGTTGTCGGTCGCGGCGACGATGAGGCGATTATCAACCGGCGAAAAGGCCGCAGAGTTGATAAAGCCGAGGTCGCGCAAAAGGGAATCTTGCTCATTCCACAGCTTCGCGCTGCCGTCGCGCATAAACGTGAGCACGCGCTTTTTATCGAAAGAGAGGCTGGCGCGATAAACGTCCGCATGCGCTTTGAAACGGCGCAGAAGCTCGTCATCATCACGCACCGGCACTAGGAGATCGCCTTCCACCGCGAAGTTGGCAAGCGGAATCTCCTCGCTGTGCAACAAGCTATCGCGCAGCACGCGGCTCGTGTCCCACCGTCGAATCGTTTCGTCGCGCGAGGCGGTTAAAAAGTATTTGCCGTCGGCGGAAAAGCTTGCGGCGCTAATCTCATTGCCGAAGTCGCGCACAAGGTTTTCCTGCTTATCCCACAATTTCCCGCGGCCATGGTCGGTGATGGTGAGAAGCAGTTGGCCCTCTGGCGCAGAGATCGCGGCACGCACCGGCTCATCGTGCAGCAGATTCGCGGCATAAAACAGCGTTTGCGCTTGAGAATGAAACGCGTCGCTCAACGCCTTTTGCACTTTGGTGGTGGAGTTGGTTTGAAAAATTTCATACGCCGCTTCGGCGATGCGCAGGGCGCGCGTGTTGTCTTCTTCCAATTCTTGATTGGCCACGGTGGTCAATCGGCTCGCGCGATCTTTCTTCGCATTGAGAATCGCTTCCGCGCGGCTGATCAACGCCCACACGGTCAACGCCGAGAGCGCGACGAGCACGCCGGCCACGATGCTGCGCAGAATGCGCGCGAGTTTGATTTTGCGGAGC
>CAYNDW010000104.1:0-1501 GCA_964395375.1 uncultured Cytophagia bacterium | reverse complement strand
CTGCTGCGGATTGCTCATCTCCTGCTGCAACACACTCAAATGCGGATGGTCATTCCACAGGAACTTCACGTTTTGCGAATCGGCATAATCTTGCGCCGCGACATTGACTTTGGCGTTGAGCAAAATTTTATCTTCGCCAATGGCATACACCCACTCGCGCAGCAGGCGCCAATCGCGCACGAGCGTATCATGCGCCGGTTCGAGATCGTCCGCGCCTTTGACGATAAGGCGCGCCGCAACGAGTTGATCGACTATCGCGTGCATGCGCTCGTTCTCGCCCTTCTCGGCATAAACGAGATCGTGCAGCGCGACGCGCTTGCTCTTCCATTCCTCTTCGAGCGCCACCATGCGCAGCATGAGTTTGCGCATGGTGTTTTGGCCGTTCAACTCAAGGCTTTGATACGCCGCATCCACGCGCGCGCGCACCGCACCCCGCAGGCCGCCGAGCCGGTCGTAATCCTCTTTCTTCAACGCGCGATCTTGGCGGCCGCTTTTGATATAGCATTCGTATAACTCGCTCAACGTGTGCGAGAGCACCGGCAACGCGCCCGGCGCTTGCACCGCGGCTGCGAGGATTTCATCCACCAACTCCGGCGGATCGAAAATCAACACCTCCTGCATCGTGGGCATGAAGATAATTTCTTTCAGCTCTTCAAAGGAGCACGTCGGCACTGGATAATGCGCCGCGCTCCACCAACGCTGCAACACGCCATGCGCGAAGATCGGCTCGAAATCCGCGCGCATGATGAGGATGAGTTTGAACGTGCCCTCCGGCGTTTCTTCCAACAGTTTGCGCAAGAGCGTTTCGCATTGTCCGCGCTCCGCGCGATTGGCGCAATGCGTGAGCAATTCTTCGTATTGATCAATGAACAAAACGGTTTTTGTTTCGCCGAGCTTGGCGAGGAGCGCGTCGGGTTGCAGCGTCGCGTTGTCCGCGAGCAGGCTCGCGGCTTTAAATGCTTGTTCCAATGCCGCCATGGGATTCGCGCCGGGGCGAATGATTGGCAGAATGCGAAAGTCTTGATCGCGCAAAATCGGCAAGAGGCCCGCGGCGATCAACGAAGATTTGCCTGTGCCGGAAGCGCCGCTGACCGCGAGCAGTGCGCTGCTCTCGAGTTTGGCGCGCAGCTCTTTGACGATGCGGTCGCGGCCGTAAAAAAGTTCGTGATCGGCTTCCGTAAAAGTTTGCAGGCCTTTGTAGGGATTGCGTTTTGGCGTCGGCGGGAGATTGAGGCGATGCTTGGGATGGAGAAAAATAAACTCGCCCTTGTCGTGGTTGCGCAGCGGAAAGAAGCCGGGCGTTTGCCGCAGCTTTTGGCTTTCTTTAATCGTCGCCGGCTCGACTTGATCGCGGATGTACGAATACAATTCCGTCGCAGTGATGACGCCGTCGCCCTCCTGTCCCGCCTTGAAATCCGCGGCGCCGGCGAGGCCTTCAAACAGCGCGAGCGCGAACGGCGAATGCGCGCCGGCCTCGGCCACGCCGCGGCCGCGATCCCCC
>CAYNDW010000103.1:0-13031 GCA_964395375.1 uncultured Cytophagia bacterium | reverse complement strand
ACGAGGGGCAAAGTCGCAAGGGGAAAGATGGCAAAGGCGGAGACAGAAAGATGGCGGACAGAAAAATGTTTGCTTGCTTGTCTTTTAAGCCGCGCGGGAGTATTTTGTTGTCATGAAAACGCAACGCAGACAAGCCGCAACCAAAATAGATGCCCAACTGATAAAAGCTGCCAACGGATCACGGCCAAAAGTTTTTCATGCGTTGGCTGATATTATCCGGCGGGAATTTTTTTGCTTTAAAAGCAGAGCTTTCACTTTTAATAGACTAATGCGGTTTGATTTTTCATTTCGCTAATCGCACGCCCTCCTGAGATTGTCATGCAGCAGGAATCTTTTTACGCGCTGGAGAAACTGCCGAGTGCTCAAAAAGATTCCTGCTGAATGACAGGGTGCGGAAGCGGGCGCTCAATTGCATTGCCATTGCCCTCGACTCGCCTATGATCAAACACACAACCCTCGCTCTCCTGCTGCTCGGCCTCGGCTGGAGTGAAACATTCGCCGCGCGTCAAGATAGCACGAGACTCGCGCCGGCACAGCGCGCGGAATCGGATTCAACGGCGCAACAAGCCACGCCGGCGAGCCCAACGGATGCGAAAGAAGATTTCCTCGCGCCCAAAGATTTGATCGCCTCCGGCATCGCTTTGCTTGCGGTTTTGATCACGCTCACCACGGCTTTGCTTTATCGCCGCCTCGCGGCCAAAAAGAAAGAGGCGGAGCTGCGCGCCGAATATGAGTTCAAGCAGCGCATCGAATTGGAAGAGCGCGAGCGCAAAGCCGAAGAGCGCCGCATGCAGCTTCGCGTGGAGCAAGAGTTCGCGCGGCAGCAGGAATTGTATGACCACGCGCTAAAAAATAAAACCGCGGAAGAGCGCTATCGCCACGCGCTCACCACCGAAGTTTGCCAGATTCATCTCGCGGCGCCCGGCGTCGATGAAGTGCCGGTGAGCTTGGACGATACGTTTGTGCATCTCAATCTTTCCGAGCACTATCGCAGCGAGGAGCATCCGGAGTTGGGCGGGCTGGAGCGCATGCACGGCGAGCACGAAGATCTCTCGCCCGAAGAAGTGCTCAAGCGCGCGTTTGGCGAATATGGCCGCAAGCTGTTGCTCATCATCGGCGATCCCGGCTCGGGCAAAACTACTTTGATGAAATACTACGCCATGCGCTGCTGCGAGCCGGAAGGTTATCGCGCCCTCGGCTTTAAACAACGAGTGTTGCCGTTCTATCTTCCGCTGCGCGACGTGGTTCCGGCCAAGAGTCTCGCGGAAAATCTTGCGCTGTGGGCGGAGAAGCATGAGCTGAAAATTTCCACGGAAGAATTTCACGCGTGGCTGCAAGAACGCGAGACGCTCGTGCTGCTCGACGGCTTGGATGAAAAGAGCAAGGTCGAAGAGCGCAAAGCCGTTTGCGATTGGATCGACAACAAATGCGCGGGCTTAAAACATGCGCACTTCATCATGACCAGCCGCGCGACGGGCATGCGCAGCCGCGACAATCTCACGCTGCGCACGCCGCACGTGCGCGCCGAGGTGCGCGACTTTTCGCCGGAGCAAAAGCACGAGTTCCTGCGCAAATGGTTTCGCGCGGCTTATCTTGAAAGCAGCCGCAAGCTCAAACACGAGACCGAAGCCGAATGGCGCGAGCGGCAATTGCGCGAGGCGGAAAAGAACGCGAAGGACATCATCGACTATCTCGAACACAAAGAGAACCGCAGCTTGCGCGAGCTGGCCGGCATTCCCATGCTCTTGCAACTGCTCGCGCTCATTTGGAAAAAGCACAAGGCCCGGCCCGAGAGCCGCACCAAGCTTTATGACATCGCGCTCGATTATCTGTTGGAATATCGCGACGAGCAGCGCAATCTCGCGCCCGTGCTCAAGCTTGAAAAAGCGCGACGCGTGCTGGGCCCGGTTTCGCTGTGGCTGCAAGAAGAGCTGCACGCGGATGAAGTGGCCAAGGACCGCATGCACGACTATGTCAAACCCATTCTCGAACCGCTCGAAAGTAGCGTTTCGCCCGAAGCGCTCTGCGCCAATCTCCGCGACCGCGCCGGCGTGATTGCGGACTATGGCAAGAACGAGTATCTCTTTCGCCACAAATCTTTCCGCGAATATTTTGCGGGCCTGCAGCTCGTTCAGGTTTATGAGGAGAACGAACGCATTGCGCGCCTCGTGGAAACGTTTGGCGAAACGTGGTGGGCTGAGGCGCTGCGCTATTTCTTCAGCCGCGCCAATGGCAAAGCTTTCACTGCGTTCATGTCCGCGTTCTTTGCTTCGCATAAAAGCCGGGACCTGAGTTCCGAGCAACAAGATTTGCTGCTCGCGTTGGTGCGCGAAGCGCCGGAACGGCCCATCGAAGCGTTGCTCGCGTGCTTGCACGATCAAAACAAAGAGGAGAACCAACAGCGTTATGCTTTGGATTGTTTGAAAGCCATCGGCGGCGAGCGCGTGCAAGAGGCGTTGCATGCTTTCATTAAAAGCGGCACGAGCGAAGCCGGCACCTTCCTTTATGCCTCCGAGATTGAAGCGCAACTCGAAGCCCCCGTGCTCAAACCGGCGCTGCATGCCGCGCCCAAGCTGTTCGAGCAATTGCCCGCTTCCTTCCTCAACCCGGTTTAATACAACGCGGAGTACATTTTGATCCGCGGCGGCACGATCAAATACTCCGTGACCAACAAAGCTGAAAAAGTGCCGGACCTTTACTTTGCCAAATACCCGGTAACCAACAAGCAGTATCGCCGCTTCATTCGCTATCTGCAAAACGAAGAGGCGGAGTTAAACGAGCTGGCTGCGCCGCGTGCTTTTGCCGAAAAGCTTTTGAAATTTGCCTCCGCTGATAAAGCCTATCTCGACTATCTCGGCCGCGACGCCATAGCTTGGCCCGATAAGTTCAAGTCTCAACGTGATGCCGAACGTAAATTCAATGGCGAAGAGCAACCCGTTGTCGGCATCAGTTGGTATGCGGCGCGCGCCTATTGCCTTTGGCTTTCTGAAATGCAACCAGCAACGAGTAACCAGCAACCAGCCATATATCGTTTGCCGCAAGAGATCGAATGGGAGCGCGCTGCCGCAGGCCGCTTGGAAGATGGCCCGAGCCGTAAATATCCTTGGCCGAATGAAAAAGGCGAACCGAATGAAAAGCTCGCGAATTATGATGGCAAAGTTGGTCAAACCACGCCGGTGGGTCGCTATTCCGAAGGCGCTACGCCCGAAGGTTTGATGGACATGGCGGGTAATGTGTGGGAGTGGCAAGAGAACTGGTATAATGAAAAGAAGGAGGCGCGCGCTCTGCGCGGCGGTTCGTGGGTCAACTCCTCAGATATTCTGCCGTGCGCCGTTCGCTACGACCACCTTCCCGTCAGTCAATGGTTCGGCTATGGTTTTCGGCTGGTTGCCGGCCAGTCCCTTTTTTGAGACTCTGATACTCTGACCATCTGTTACTCTGAGCTTTGCTTTGGCTTTTGTTTTTAGCAGAGCGAGCGCTAGCGAGCGGCCTCGAAATTTTTTTTGAAACCAACTCATCCCCCCCGGCCCCCTTCTCTTGAAAAGAGAAGGGGGAGAGCTAGGTCGAGGTTTATGAACCGCCAAATCTCACCTTGTCCCATGCCGCGCCGTTGGCGCTCCGAAACAGATGCGGCATTTCATCTTGGGGCGTTGCCCCAAGCTATTATAGGTCGCCCCGTCGGGGCTTGGGAAGGCTTTGAATCCTCTGAAACCTTAGCTTAACACCTAGGGGCGCGAGATGAGTTCGGCGGTTAGAAAAATTTAGGAGGCATTTAAAAAGTCCCCCCTTGAGGGGGGTCAGGGGGGTGTCGCTAGTTACTGTAATCAGATTGAAGTGCGTGTTGAAAAAAACGATAGCAGTGGATATGAATTTGAACAACATCGCCGCCCTTAAAAACACCTCCCTAACCCCATAGGTGTCAAGCTAAGGAAACATGCACCGACAATTCCCCCCTTGAGGGCGCCAGGGGGGTGTTCTTGAGGGCAAAGAGTGATTTCAATTCGCGTTTTACTTTTTCACTATGCCGAACAACACCCCCCGAACCCCCCTCAAGGGGGGAATAGCTGGGTGCTCATACTTTTCAAATGCCATCTAATCGCCTCGTTGGTTCTGCCACGGCTTGGCCATGGCATGATTCGGCAAAAGCGCAAGCGCGGTTCCGCGTCGATAAAACTATGGCCAAGCCGTAGTTGAGCGTGTTCAGCGCTGCGCGCAACGAAGCCGCAACTTGCTTTTCCCTGGCGGGATGGTTACTTTCGCATGCAGTTTCATCATTCCGCGGCAAAAAGATTTGCCCGCACTCTAAACTTCAAAGGCCACTCATGACTGAAGCCGAAGTGCGCCGCCTCATTGCCGGCGGCGAGTCGCTCATGGTCGAGTTCAAAAGCGACGCGGCACGTTTGCCCGATGCGGATTGGATCGAGACCGTGGTGTGCATGGCGAATTATCAGGGCGGCACGCTGCTCGTCGGCGTCGAGGATGACGGCGCGATTACGGGCCTTCATCCTTATCATAAAACCAGCCCACAGGCCGTGGCGGCTTTCATCGCCAGCCGCACCGTTCCGCCTTTGGCCGTTGAAGTAAATTTCATTGATTTGCCGGGTGGCGTGATTGCCGCGGTAACTATTCCCGCTGTGCGCCAACCGATTTCCACGAGCGAAGGCAAGTTGTTGCTGCGCTATTTCGACACGAAAGGAAAGCCGGGTTGCCGTCCACTTTATTCGCACGAGATCATCGGATGGCGTGCCGATCGTGGCATGGCCGATCCTTCAGCGCTGCCCATACTAGAGGCGACTTGGACTGATTTGGATGCGGTGGAATTTGCCCGCTTGCGCCGGATGGTCGAGGAAAATCACGGCGATGCGGTGCTGCTCGATCTTACGGATGAAGGTATCGCTCACGCTTTGGGCCTTGTTTCCAGCCAGGAAAGCAAGGCGATGATTACACTCGCCGGATTGTTGCTTGTTGGCAAAGAAGCGGCGTTGCGGCAATTTCTGCCCGCGCACGAAATCGCATTTCAAGTGTTGCGCGGCCTCGACGTGGCGGTCAACGAGTTTCACCGCTGGCCTTTGTTGCGCGCGCACGAATGGCTGGCGCAAGCCGTGGAGGTGCGCAACGAAGAACAAGAGTTGATGCTCGACGGCTTTCGCATTGGGGTTCCGCGCTACGATCGCCGCGGCATGCGCGAAGCGATCAACAATGCGCTCATTCATCGGGACTATGCCCGCCTCGGCGCGGTTCATGTGCAATTGCACGATGACCACGCGCTCATCAGCAATCCGGGGGGCTTCGTCACCGGCGTGAACGTTGACAATTTGTTGATTGCCACGCCGCATCCGCGCAATCCCTTGTTGGCAGATGCCTTCAAACGCATCGGCTTGGTGGAAAAAACCGGACGCGGCGTCGGCATCATTTATACGGGACAATTGCAAAACGGCCGCCTCCGACCAATGTACGATCGCTCGACACAAGTCAGCGTGACAGTGACGCTTGATAGCCGTCCGGCAGATTTGAAGTTCGTTGAAAGTTTGATTCAAGCCAACAAACGCCTAGGTCGAGCTTTGAACGTCAACGAGTTACTGATTTTGAATGAGGCCTGGCGAGAGCGGCGTCTAGGCCTGGCGTACGCTGCCAAGCTGATTCAACGCGCCGATGAAACAGAAGTCCGCGCGGTTTTAGAGCAAATGGCGGAAGCAGGAATTCTTAAAGCTCGCGGCGAGCGGCAGCAACGCGTTTATCATTCTGTGGGCGCTGTTTCTCTTAAGGCAAGCGAGTCGGCCTCCGTTGAAAACGCCCAAATCGAACAGACGCTGCTTCAGTACGTTAAGGATCATGGCAAAATCACTCGCCGAGAAGCAGCGGAATTGTGCCGCATCTCGCAACGGCAGGCGACTTACTTGTTAAACAAGTTAATGGAGAAAGGCATCTTACGTCTCGAAGGACGTGGTCGCGGAACAAAGTATGTTTCGCCGAAATGAACATTGTTCGTTTTAAACGAACATTGTTCATTTTAAACGAACATTGTTCATTCACGAAAAAATAGAAATTCTGCGTTCCGAACGCAGCGTGTGCATTTAATTTGGACATTGTCCGTTTTTATTGTTTATACCTCATATGGATTCTCACGCGAAAGGAGCATCACATGGACTATCGCATTGAAACCGACAGCATGGGCGAGATACAAGTGCCCAACGACAAGTATTACGGCGCGCAGACGGCACGGTCGCTGCATCATTTTAAAATCGGCAGCGAGCGCATGCCGCGCGAGTTGTTGTGGGCCTTCGGCGTTTTGAAAAAGGCCGCGGCGCTGGTGAATCAAGAATTGGGATTGCTCTCCGCGGAGAAATGTGATTTGATCGTGAAGGCCGCGGACGAGGTCATCTCCGGCAAGTTGGACGAGCATTTCCCGCTCGTGATTTGGCAAACCGGCAGCGGCACGCAGACCAACATGAACGTGAACGAAGTCATTTCGAACCGCGCGATTGAAATGGCCGGCGGCAAAATGGGCAGCAAGAAGCCGATTCATCCCAACGACGACGTGAACAAAGCGCAGTCTTCGAACGATACGTTTCCGACGGCGATGCACATTGCCGCGGTGCGCGAGCTGCATCGCCGGCTGGTGCCGATGGTTGCGCAACTGCGCGATACGCTCGCGCAAAAAGCCGAGGCGTTCAAAGACGTGATCAAGATTGGGCGCACGCATTTGATGGACGCGGTGCCGCTCACGCTCGGACAGGAATTCTCCGGCTATGTGACGCAGCTCACTCACGGCTTGCAGCGCATTGAAATGGTATTGCCGCATCTCAATCAACTCGCGCTCGGCGGCACCGCGGTGGGCACGGGTTTGAATACGCATCCGGAATTTGCCGAGCGCGCGGCGAAGAAGATTGCGAGTCTCACGGGCTACGCGTTCGTGAGCGCGCCAAACAAGTTCGAAGCCTTGGCCACGCACGATGCGCTGGTGATGGCGAGCGGCGCGTTGAAAACGCTCGCGGCTTCCTTGATGAAAATCGCGAACGACATTCGCTGGCTCGCCTCCGGCCCGCGCAGCGGCATCGGCGAACTTACGATTCCGGAAAACGAGCCGGGCAGCTCGATCATGCCGGGCAAGGTGAATCCCACACAATCGGAAGCGATGACGATGGTGTGCGCGCAAGTGCTCGCGAACGACGTGGCGATCAATATCGGCGGCGCCTCCGGCAACTTCGAGCTGAACGTGTTCAAGCCGCTCATCATTCACAATTTTCTGCAATCCGTGCGCTTGCTCGCGGATGCGTGCGAGTGCTTCAATGAGCATTGCGCCGCGGGCATCGCGCCGAACATGCTCAACCTGAAAAAGCATTTGGACAATTCGCTCATGCTCGTCACCGCGCTCAATCCGCACATTGGCTACGATAATGCGGCGAAGATCGCAAAGCATGCGCACCAGGAGAATTCCACGCTGCGCGAAGCGGCGATCAAGCTTGGCATATTAACGGGCGAGAAGTTCGATCAGTTGATTAAGCCGGAGGAGATGATCAAGCCGGGGCTTTGAAAAATGGTGTGATGGATTGGTGGAGTGTTGGAGTTTTGGGAAAGCATTACTCCATTACTCCATTACTCCAGAGCGGCAGAAATTTATGTTTGTATGGCATTGGCGGTTTTGCTAAGTTGGTCTCGAACAAAAATGGAGGAGCGGGGAGAAAAGATGCCGCTGCCTTTTCCAAAACTGAAAGAAAAATGTGAGACGCACGTCTGCCTTGTCGATAAGCAATACGGCGACGAACGTTGGGAAGACGTGCTCGGAATGAGCCGCGAGGAGAAAGACCGCCAATGCCGAGAGGCGCGGGAGAAATTGGAGACTTTGTATCATCAACAGACCGACAACGCGCGGCTAAATTCGCTTGGCGGCTATATCGGCGTTCACAAATTTCAAACTGCTCGATTCGGCGTGGAGCGGAGGAAGTATACGATTGGCGAGCGAGGTGTTTTTGTGGTGATGGACCACTTGGCGCAGAGAATCGTTACGAGTTTTCGGCCAATTGATGGCACACTTCCCGCACCTAAAACCAGTCACGATTTTCATGCCCACGCATTGAGGTACTATAAGCGCTTAACCCATCATAACTGGGGAAGGTGATGACTATGACTACGCGAGAGATAATCGCATTTGAAGATTTTGAGCAGTTGACCGCCCTCATCGCTTCTTTGGCAGAGGACTACAAAGAAGACCTTGATTGTTTGAGCGGTGCTAAAGCGCACGACCACTCATTGCCGTTTCTCTACGGAAGCCTACTGCTTTCCAAAGCTTATTTTGAACGGTCCGTTGCAGGACTGCGCCACACCACGCTTGGCTTTTCGCTCTACGAAAAGCTCAACGGCCAATGGCTGCAATTTGACGTTCAAAAAGAACAGCTTCGGCATCAACTGCTCAATTTTTTGCAAGCCTGCCGCCAGGACGAAGCGTTGCGCCACCAAATCAAAACAGCCGCGGACGAAGCGGATGCAAATATCACCGTCGAAAAAAATAGCGGACTTTTGCTATTGCATCGTCGCGAGGAAGTGGATAGCTTGAATATCCATGCCGCGCTGACGGCGATCGATCATTTACGGCTGCTTGTGGATGAAAGAAAAAATTTGGGCCTGCAATATCTTTTGGATTTGAAGAGAGATCAAGGAGAGTTGGAAACGGTGTTCGCGGAGCTTGAGCGGCTCTTCTGGGAAAATCTTCCCATCCTGCGCCGCTTTCGCGCGACGCTCAGAGAGCATCGCGAAGCCTTTCTGATTCTCGACGATAAAAAATATCCCTGGTGGTACCCCGAAAAAAGAGGGAAGCGGACGGCATCTCGTGCCAAAGCCGCTTCTCCCAAACCTTCCCCTTTTGATTCCGACGCAATCTCGCCTTGAGCAACGGAAGAATCTCCATTCCGGCAGGATCAAAGTTCCGGCGAACTCTCACCACTCCAAACATGATAAGGGCGCTTAGCCTCGTCCGGCTTCGAGCAGTTCGATGAGCCAATCGAGGAAGCGTTGCCAACGAGTGGGCTTGCGTTTGGGCGCGGGCTGCGGTTTGGAGTAACTGGGTTTGCCGATAGTGGTCGAGACGAATTCATCGACCTCTTCTTCATAGACAACCGGCTGCGCCTTTTTCACCGCGGGTTCGAGCGTGGGGCGAATTTCCACGACGCGATGCGGGCAACGATTGCTCGCCGCGCCGCGAAAGAAGCCAAGGGTAGCGCGAATCGGGTCGACCACAAGCCCAAGCTGCCACTCTTGATAGTAATAGCGTTTTTGATTCAAGCGATCCGTGTTCGACATGAAGATGCCGTAGTTCGGATGCGAATGATACCAGCCGATTTTGCGCACGTCGTCGTTGGTTTGTTCGCGAATGCGATCCACCTCGTCATTGATGCGCATAAACTCTTCGCGCGACACTTCCACGTTGGTGATATCGGCGTCCACCTGACTGGCCGGAATGGCGTCCTGCAAATACATCCACGTGATGCCGCTGTTGCCGTCCACAAATACATTCCCCATCAAGAGACCAAAACATTCGCGCTCGGTGTCTTGCCGCGCATGCGCCATGATGCGTTCGATGACGACGCTATCGGCATAAACGATATATTTGTTCGGACCAGCGGGTTGCGGCCATTCCGCGGGAATGAAGCGTCCCTCCGGCTGAAACACGCGAATTTCTCTGATGCGAAATTGGCCTTGATCATGCAAAACGAGATTGCGATTTCTCTCCATGGCCGCCAAGCTTCCTAGCAAAGGGGTTAAAACAGCGCTTCCGAAGCCAAATCGGGAAGCGGAGTATGGTCCACCGGCAACTGGTCGCGGTTTTGTTCAAACCATTGCAACGCAGCTTTGTTGGCCGGGCTTTTAGTGTTGATCAGGTACGGCTGGAATTGAATATATTTGGCGAGGCGCAAACAAAAAACCGCCAAGCCTTCGTCGGGCGAATAACCGCCTACGCAAACCACGCCGTTGCCGAAAACATGCGGA
This sequence comes from uncultured Cytophagia bacterium, assembly GCA_964395375.1. Taxonomy (GTDB): domain Bacteria; phylum Zhuqueibacterota; class Zhuqueibacteria; order Zhuqueibacterales; family Zhuqueibacteraceae; genus JABWAN01. The sequence goes on along the minus strand of CAYNDW010000103.1, from coordinate 3,047 downwards.
TGATAAAGCAGCGGGCGCGAAGTGAATTTCGCCAGCGGCGGCCGATCGGGATATTCCGGCAAGAGTTTGATGACGACCGTATGCGTGTCGCGAAAAGCCTCGGGACCGATCATGCCGCGCAGCGCAAAATCCACGGCATAAATTTCCGGCGGAACCCGGCGGTCGGCTTCCCATTTGATGACGTCGCTTTGCAGCGCTTGCATGGCAAGATAATCGTTTTCCAAACGCACGGTACGAGCGGTTCTCATTTCCTGCTCCACGAGCTTTGCTCGTCAAGATTTGATTTGTAATACCACTTGTCGCTGTCATTCTGGAAGAAACTTCCCCAGCACTTGAGACCCATTTAGTTTTAAAGGGAGCACCAGTGCGAGGGAGGGTTCTTCCAGAATGACATTTCCAGGAGGCGCATTACAAATTAACTCTGAAGTAGCATACTTAAATCATAAAACGCGAGCGGCGTTTTATGCGCGCGCAATACTGCCGCCACGCTGCACCACCGCCACGCGCACGCGATCGCCGTCTTGCGCGTTGATCTGCGCCAACGTTTGGCCTTCGCCCAGTTCGCCGCGGCCTTTGACGGTGAGGCCGTATTCTTCATTGTTGTTGAGCAGCGGCGGAATGAAGCCGGCCAGCACCAGATTATCGATAATCTGTTCCCGCGTCATATCTTGAGACATGTCGACATCCATCTCCGAATCGTCACTGACGTTGATGAAGGTCAGATTGATGATGTCTGCCATTCCGATATTTCCTTCCAGTTAGAGGTATTGGGGTCACACCCGCGTCCGATACATTCCCGGTTGCGGCCCGCACGAGATAAATACTATTCTGAAAATTCAAAGTAATGCGCCTGCCCGTGCTCGTCTTGCACCAAGAGCACCGGCTGCCGTGGAAAGCCGAGTTGCGACAACGGCAGCTTCGACAATACGTCGCGATATTCTTCCAACAAAGCATCTTGAACGTCCATGCTATCGCCGAGACGCAGGAGTTGCAGACTTTCACGCGCGCCGATTTTTCGGCAAAAAGCGCATTGCACTTCTTCGTTTGCCAAACGATAAATCGGCTTCATGAGCTTGGTGTTTTGATTGCACTCGCCGCAAAACAGAAACGGCACAAAGCTGCTGGGAAATTTGAGCACCGGCTCCCGGATGCCCGCGGCGCGCACGCGCTCTAAACATTCCGCCAAAGTCGTAGTCGCCCAATCGCCGCGCAAGAGATTGACCTTCGTGAGCGGCTGCGTTTCGCCGCATTCGCAGCCGGGCCGGCGTTGAATCGGCGTGAGATCGAAATAGGGCACGGCGCCACCACCGTCATATTGCAAACGAAAGCCGGTTTGTGGCAAGCGGCCATGCAGCCATTTGAGCGCTTGCTCCACTTGCAACGCCGCAATCAAGGCCGAGGTGACTTGCACGGTCGCCATCCGGCCCGCGGAATAATTTCGGCGAATGATTTGGAAGCAGGAATCATAGCGCCCGCCCGCGGCTTGGCGCTCACGTTTGGTGGTGGTGCAATTGAAGCAGCAGGCAAACGGCGGGGCAAAAGCATAGACACTGCCCGCAAGTCCGCGAATGCCGCCGTCGATAAACGGCTTGTGTGCGAGCAAGCACGCGCGGTTCACGGCGAGGCGCGCTTCGACGTTATCCAAACACCCGAGCACCAAATCCATGCGGCGATAAATTCCCAGCCCGACTTCCCAGACCACGTCGGCGTCAAGGGCTTCAACTTTTGCGCTCGGTTCAACGCAGAGTTCTTGCGCGCGTGCCGCGGCCACGGGCGCTTTGCGCAGGCCCAAATCCGCGTGGCGAAAGAGCGTGGTGCGGCTCAGGTTCGAAAGTTCGATGACGTCGAAATCCACGACTACCATATGGCCTACGCCGAGCAGCGCAAGATTCTTGAGCACTTCATTGCCCAAGGCGCCCGCGCCAATGACCAAAATTTTTGCCTGGCGCAATTTTTCCTGGCTCCACCACGCGACACGCTCTTGCCGGTCGGTGGCGGTTTCGCTAGGCTTGCGCAAGTTGGTGACGTGAAAGCTCATGGGGCGGAAGGGCGCGAATAGTTTTATTCTATTTTAAAAATCGTGGAGGCCCGATAAAAGCAGTCGAGCATGACGAGCACTTGGGTATTTTATGCAATCGTTGTCCCTTAATCTACGCGCTGTGCGGTGTGGGTGCGGCAACGCAAACAGCCTTTGGCTTTGGCGATTTGATACCAACAGCTCGCGTGATATAATTGCCTGCAATCGGGATTGGCGCAGCGCACCCAGCCTGGAAGCAAAATGCGCTCTTTCCAACGCAACAGCCGCGCTTTGAGTTTGGGGAAAAAGTAAAATTTCCCGGAGGCCCATTGCAAAAACTCTAGCAAGCCATAACGCAGCATGAAGGTTTTGTTCTGCCAGAGCCGCTGCCAATAACCCGCATAGCGGAAGTAAGGATCTTCTTCAATCGTGTGCTTGCAATAAGAACAAATTTTTTGCCCACGCAAGCGCTCGACGTTCGGAGACAGCCTCGGAAAATGCGTTTGCTCTTCTTTCGGCTCGGACGGCGCTGCTAGTTCCAGCGCGGCTTCTTCCGGCAACGCCTCAGGCCCGCGCGTATCCGCATACCAGCTTGCGGTCGTGGTTCGTGACATTATCCCAACCTCACCAAAGGGGGTGGACTGTTTATGACAACTTACACATTGCACAAATACTTTAAAGCGCTAGTATTATTTACCGACTAGGCAGGAAAACGCGGGAGGGAAAGGAAGGATTTTTAAGAAAAAATAACCGTAACACTTGCCAAGCTTAGGTTGCGGCGGAAAGATAATGAATGATCGGGGCTGCTTGCGCGAATCATTCTCTCGCTTCCGCAATGACAAGCCGAAACCAATAAAGCAAAACGATTGCTGACAAAACTATTGCTGACAAAACTATTGCTGCAACGTTAAGTTGGAGCGCACCCCACCGTCCTGTCATCCTGCAAGGAACCCCCCTCGTGCTTGGCTCTCTTTCTAGGTCATTGGTTCATGAAAGTTAGAAAAAAATTCTAACTTTTTTGAACAGGAGA
>CAYNDW010000102.1:0-13067 GCA_964395375.1 uncultured Cytophagia bacterium | reverse complement strand
GATTACCGAACTTGCCAGTCAAAACTCATCAGAAAAATTTCCACAAACCGATAAACCTCTTCAAACGAATTGTACAACGGCACGGGCGCAACGCGAATGAGGTCCGGCTCGCGCCAATCGCAAATTGCGTTTTGTTCGAGCAGGCGTTGCAATGTCGCCCTGCCGTCTTTGTGCTTTTGCAAAGAAAGCTGTGCGCCGCGTTGTTCGGGATCGCGCGGTGTGATGATCGTAAAGTGCGGGGAGTTCTTTTGCGTGAGCAAAAACTCCAAATAGCCGGTGAGCAACAAACTCTTCGCGCGCAATTTTTTCATTCCCACCTCATCAAAAATTTCCATGGACGCGCGCAACGCGGCGAGTTGAAAGATCGGCGGATTGCTGAGTTGCCAACCTTCCGCGCCCGGCAAGGCTTCAAACTCGGGCTTCATCAAAAAACGTATTTGTTTGTTATTTCCCCACCAACCCGCCAAACGCGGCAACGCAGCGTTGCGACCGTGACGTTCATGCACGAAGCACCCTGCAATGCCGCCCGGCCCGGCGTTGAGATATTTATAACTGCACCACACCGCGAAATCAACGTCGCAATCATGCAGCGCCAAAACCAAGTTGCCCGCGGCATGCGCGAGATCGAAGCCCACAACGCAACCTTGCGCGTGCCCCGCAGCCGTGATGCGACGCATATCGAACGCCTGCCCCGTGGCGTAATTCACGCCGCCGAGCATGAGGAGCGCAATGCTCTGCCCTTCTTGCGTGAGACGGGCCTCGATATCTTCCGGGCGCAAAGTGGCCTCGCCCTCGCGGGGTTGCAATTCGAGCAGAGCCGTTTGGGGATCAAAACCATGCAGCTTGATTTGCGATTGCACGGCATATTGGTCCGAAGGAAACGCGTTGGCTTCAATCAAAATTTTGTAACGCGCGCGCGTCGGGCGATAAAACGAGAGCAGCAGCAAATGCAAATTCACCGTGAGCGAGTTCATCACCACGACTTCACTCGGCAACGCGCCCACGAGTCGCGCGGTTTGCTCCGCGAGAAATTCATGATAAGCCAGCCACGGATGCTTTGCGTGAAAATGACCTTCCACGCCCAACTCTTCCCAATCGCGCAATTCTTGTTCGATATAAGCGCGCGTCGTGCGTGGTTGCAAGCCGAGCGAGTTGCCGCAGAAGTAGAGGCAATCATGGCCGCGTTGTTTTTTTGGAAAAAGAAAGCGCGCGCGATACGCCGCGAGCGGATCGTTGGCGTCCATTTCACGCGCGAAAGCAGGATCGGAGCGAAAGTGAGGCGTCATGAGGATTTTCATCAAAGAGTTGAGTCCTTGCTTTTAAAACAAAAATATCCCAAGGGATAAAATCTGCCAACGGAGGAAAAACGCTAACGTGGATCCGTTGGCCGCTTTTATCAGTTGGGCATTAAAAAATTAAATTCAGCAAATGAAAACCATCACAGCGATTCATCCGAAATATAATTTCCGCCGCGCATGAAGATACGCGTTTGCCCGGATTGCAGCATGCGCAGCAATTTCACTTGCAACCACGCGCGCACGAAGTAACGCACCGGTGGCAGCAACAAAAGTAAGCCGCAGAGATCGGTAAGAAATCCGGGCGTGAGCAGCATCACCCCCGCGATGAGTATCAACAAACCCTCCAACAATTCGGCAGCAGGAATTTTGCCCGCGGCCAGCTCGGCTTGCATGCGCAGGAGCACACGCAGCCCTTGCCAACGCGCGAGCGCCGCGCCCGCAATGCCGGTGAGAATAATAATCGCGAGCGTGCTCCAAAAGCCGAAGACTTGCCCAAGCTGAACCAGAATGGCCAATTCCAACAGCGGCACGCCGATGAAGAGCAGAAAAAGTTTAAGCCTCATCTGGTTGCGAACGGTGGAGGAGTTTCAGGAAACGAGAATCATTGCGCAGCTTTTCAAAACCCGGCTCTTGCTCGAGTTCGATCAGAGTATAGCCCTGCTGCAGAGCCTTGCGCACGAGCTGCAGCCCGCGCTCGCGATTGCCGAGTTCTTCATAGGTGAGCGCCGCGCTCGCCAACACGACGACGTTATCCGGCGCCAACTCCAAAGCCCGGCTCGCGCTTTTTACGGCCTTCGCCGTTTCTCCGAGGCGCACATAAAAACCGGAGAGATCGGCCCACACTTCGGCGTCAACCGAATTGCGCAAAAGCTTTTCTTGCGCCAGCGTAATCGCGCGCAGATAAACCGGCCGCGCCTGCTCTTGCGCGTTGGGCGTCCAATAATACGCCGAGGCCAAATTTCCCCACACGATATAATCCAGGCTGTCAAGTGCGAGCGCCTGGTGGTAACGTTGCGCCGCTTCTTCAAAACGCCCTTGCTGATATTCGAGCGTGCCTAGATTGCTATACGCCTCGGCATTCGGCGTGAGGGTCAACGAGCTGTCGAACATGGCGCGCGCGTCCGCGTACCGCTTGCTAAAAGAATAGATCCCGCCGAGGTTGTTATATGCCGTGAAATTCTCGGGCATGCGCGCTATCACGCTTTGGAATTGTTCCGCGGCTTCTTGATTGCGGCCGTGGTGATAATAAAAAACGCCGAGATCGTTATAGACCTTCCCATATTCGGGCCGCAGCGCGATAGCTTGGCGATATGCGGCTTCGGCCTCGGCCTGCATGCCCATATGCTCATACACCTGCGCTTTGAAGCTATGAATTTCGAAATTCGCGGAATCCAATTCCAACGCGTGATCGAGGTGCTTGAGCGCCTGTTGATATTCGCCGGTGCCGACGCAGATTTTTCCAAGGTTCACCCAGGGTTCGACCAAGTGTTCGTTGAGCGCCAGAGCCTGGTCGCCGTAATAGCGCGCGCGGTCGATCATCACGGCATTTTGAGTGAGTTCGTATTTTTTCCAGTAGGTCTCGCACAAGCCGTCGAAGGCCTCGGCATAAAGCGAGTCTTGCTCCACGGCTAGCTCGAAAAAGCTAATGGCCGATGCAATGCTTTGCAACGTGGGCGGCACGCGGGCTAGGCTTCCTTGCCCAAGCAAAAAATATTCACGCGCGCGCGGGTTATGCTCGGGCGCGGCTGCGAATGCCGCTTCTTCCTGCGGCAATTCCAAACCCAACATCTCCACCAACATTTCAACTACGCGCTCTTCCACCTCGGAGATCGCGAGCGTATTCGCCTGAACCTGCTCGGAGCGCAATTGCATGTGCGTTTGGGCATCCACCAGGTTCAACGTTACTTCGACCTGCTCGCGCTCGATTTGCACGTAGCCCGTGATTGCCAAATTCACGCCGAACTTTTGTTTCGCTTCGCCCGCATCTTTCACTCGTGCGTTGCGCACGTCGCTGGAGGAAACCACCCACAGCGCATTTTTAGAGCGCGATTGGATTCGGGTCAAGCCACTCGTGATTGCTTCGAGTAAACCCTCGCGAAACGCGACGGCGCTCGAATCTTGATTGAGGCTATTAAAAGGCAACACGGCGAGATGCTTCTTATTGGGCGAACGTTGCGAGAAGGTCCAGTTATGCAGACCGGCCCACGTGACGACGGCCAAGAACAAACCCGCAATCGCTCCCAGCGCCAGATAACGATTCCGCCGGCGGCCTGGTGGAAGCCGCACGGGTTCGTCTGCTATTGTCGGTTGAGGCGCTGGCCTGGGAACAAGCGCCACATCGGCCACCGCGGCTGGCCGTTGCTCGCGCTGAAAATTGAACAGATGGCCGTCCGCCGCGCGCATGAACAACACCGGCGCGCCCCATTCGGTTTCCTGGCCGTGCGTGAAGATCGCTTTGCGCGTTTCCGCGAGCGCGGCTTCCACCGGATAACCGTCGGTGAGAAAATCATAAAAACTGTCGGCAAAAGTCAGCGCGGTCACGTCCTGCACCGGAGACGACATTGCAATCACCGCAGGCATACCCTGCTGCACCAAACTTTGCGCGACGCCGGTGAAGGGATTGCGCTTGGAGCCGCTTGCGCCGGAGCAGGCATTGAGCACGGCCAAACGCAACGAAGCATAATCGTGCAGCACCGTTCCCACACGCTCGCCGCTCTCCGGACGGCCGCGTCCAATATCGTCTTCAAAATACAAAACGCCTTCCTGCTTATCCGCGTCGAAACCGCCGTGGCCGATGAAATGAAAAATGTGATATTCGCGCTCGCGCAATTTATTTTGGAGGTCCGGCAGCGTCGCGCGCTCCAAGCGATCAATCCGAACGAGGTTCTTGCGCTCTAGTTTGCGAAACGCTTTTTTGAGATTTTGCCATTCGCTTTCGACATCTAATCGGGGGAGATCGAGCGGGCTTGCGATCACAACCAAAAGATTGACGGGCAGGTTCACATGCAAAGGCGAGGGCGGCTCGGGCAGATCGAGATAACGCACGATCGGCGTTCGGCGCGAGAGTGCGAGAAAACGGTTAAGCGCGGGACTATAGAGAAATTCCCAAGAAAGCCCGGCCAAATCCGGCGCGCCTTTGAGGCGCAGGCGCAGACGCAACCACTTCTCTTGTTGTTGTGCCGCGTCAAAACTGCTCCGAAAGCAGCCCAACACTTCTCCGCTAAAAACCGCATGAAACAAAAGCTCGCCGTATTCCTTTGCCAGATTCTTCGGGTGTTGGTCGGCATCAGATTGCGCTTGCCGCAGCCGACCGAGTTGCTCATGAAGTTCGTCTTCTTCGGCTCCGGCAAAAGGATTTTTAAATTCCGTTTCGGCCTCGCCCGCGGGCGAATTGATCACGCGCGCTTTATAAGCTTCCCCCGAGGCCTCGATCTGAAGATCGAAATTCAGATAGTTCATAGTATCCATTTTTCGCCTCGAGAAGTTTTTAGATCATGCCAGTGAGCGTTTGATGATCATTTTCGCGCGCATCTGGGGCTCCGACTCTCGCTCCGCCTCAGAATAAAACATGGCATAGGGGACGAGTCTAATTTCTCCGGGGTTCACGGCTTGCGGCTTAACCGTCAACTCCAAAGGCGCATGGGGCGCCGCGTTAATTTCAAAAACCCGATCTTTTTCATGCCCCATAAAAAGCCCCGTGCCGGTAAAAAACACCAACGCCGGTTGCTCGCCAGCATCCCAAACGAGCTTTTCGCCCGCGCGAATTTCAAGGGTGTCAAACTTCCAAACGTAGGTCACGGCTTCGTCTGAAGTACTGACTTTAATTTCAACACGGTTGGACATGGCGCGCTCTCCTTCGTGAAAGGGGTTACTTGTAAGCTAGACCATTCTTTAGATGCGCTCATAAATTGATTGCTCTCAGGAAATTCACACGCGTCCGAGCACTTGGTACACTTGAATCTTCTCCTTCTTACCCTTCACCATGATCGGCTCAAATTCTTTCGTGCGCACTACGTCGGTGGTTTTAGAATAAACCGACTCGCTCATGAGAATGGCATTGGGGTAATCGCGCGAAACCACTTCGATGCGCTTGCCGGTGTTGACCGTGTCGCCGGTGAAATGATATTCAATGCGCGCTTCGGAACCGACATTGCCGGCCACCACCTCGCCGGCGTTGATGCCGATGCCCACCAAAATTTCGCGCCCGACGCGCTCTTGATATTTTTGATTCAGCGTTTCCAACTTCTGCACCATCTCCAACGCGCAGAACACGGCGTTCTTCTCATTGTCGAGCGTTGCGCGCGGCGCGCCAAACGCGGCAAAGACTTCATCGCCCACGAATTGATTGACCGTGCCGTTATGCCGGGTCACCGCTTCGGTCATCAGCGTGTAGTAGTCATTGAGCAGGGCCACAACTTCTTTGGGTGAAAGTTCCTCGCTCATCGAAGTGAAACCCCGAATATCGCAAAACAGCAGCGTCACGTGCTTCAATTCGCCGTCGAAAATCGTTTCGTCCGAAGCGAGCAAGGCTTTTTCCACCACGGCTTCGGGCACGTATCGTCGAAACAGCTTCAGCGTGCGCTCTTGCTCTTCCACCTTTTTCTGCAAGGTGAAGAGCAGCGCTTTGTTGCTTTTGCTCAACTCTAAAAGTTGGCGGGCATTTTCAATGGCCGTGCGCAGATCGTTTTCATCCCACGGCTTTGAGACGTAGCGCAAAACCCTGCCACTGTTGATCGCGCCGATGATGGCCTCCACGTCGCTAAAGCCGGTGAGAATCATGCGCACCGTGTCGGGATACTCCGACAAAATGCGTTCGAGAAATTGGATGCCCGTCATCTTAGGCATGCGCTGATCGGTGATAATCAGATCGACGTCATGGTGCCGCATAATCTCTAGGCCTTCATCTCCGCCGATCGCGGTGAGAATTTTATATTCGCGCCGAAAACACGCTTTGAAGGAGATGAGATTGTGCTCCTCGTCGTCAACGTAGAGGATGGTGAAATCGGATTTGTTCATACAAGTTCCTATTCAATAAGTTTGTCATTCAGGAGGAATCCTTTTTAACGCTGGCAGTGCTGCTGTTTTTTGCATTCGTGCCCAGCACTGAAAAAGATTCCTGCTGAATGACATTTGAAAGAGATCGGACAAAAGTTGAACCCTCACCTCCGCGCGGGCAGCGTGATCACGAACTCCGTGCCCTGGCCCGGCGCACTGTAGACTTCGATATTGCCGTCATGATCTTCGATGATGCCATAGGTGATGGACAATCCCAGACCCGTACCTTCGCCCACGTCTTTGGTCGTGAAGAACGGCTCGAAGATGCGTTGCTTCACTTCCTCGCTCATGCCTGCGCCGGTGTCTTTGATCGAGACCGTAACGATCTCGCCGTCATAAGTCGTCTTGATGAAAATTTTCCCTTCGCCTTTGATCGCCTGGCTCGCGTTGGAGAGAAGGTTCAAGAACGCTTGATTCAACTTTCCGGGATAGCACAAGAGATCGGGAAATTCCTGATAGTCGCGAATCACTGCAACACGATTCTTGAGTTGATGCTGCAACATCAGCAGCGTAGCGTCGAGGCCTTGATTGATGTTCGCGAGCTTTTGCCCTTCTTCATCCAACCGCGAAAAATTACGCAAGCCGCGCACGATCGCCGTGGTGCGACGCGCGCCTTCTTCAATGCCTTCCAACAGCTTGTCCAATTCCTCCACCAAGAACTCATAATCCAACTGTCGCTTCAGTTGCTCGACTTCCATGAACGTTGCTTGCAGTTGGCGCTGCTGCACCACGTTCTCATATTGCGAGAGCACCGCGAACAAATCGACGAGGTCGCGTTTCAGCGGGCCGACATTCGAGGCGATAAAGTTGATGGGATTGTTGATCTCATGCGCAATGCCCGCGGTGAGTTGGCCAAGCGAGGCCATCTTTTCGGATTGCACCAATTGGGATTGCGTTTGTTGCAGGCGGTGCATCGTGCGCTGCAACTCGGTATTGTTCGCTTGCAACTCCGCGGCTTGCTGCTCCATCCGCGCTCGCGCTTCGCGCAGCGCCGAGGTCATTTGATTGAACGAGTGCGAGAGCTTGCCAATTTCATCCTTGCGGTTGACGCCGAGCTGCACCGTGAGGTTGCCGCGCGCCACCGTGTCAGCCGCGGCAGCAAGCAAGCGCACCGGCACCACGATCACACGCGCCAAACCCGCGGCAAATAAAACCGAGACGATGGTGGTCACGACGAGCAAAGTCGTGTTCACGCCGCGAGTCGAAAGATAGACGCGCTCGGCCCGCTCGGCGCCCGCGCGCGAATCCTGTTGCGTTATTTCCACCAACGCCACCAAATCGGCGCTGAAATCCTCAAAAACTTGTCGCGCTTCGCCGTTCAACAAAGCGAGAGCTTGTGCCATTTGATTGGCGCGGAGCAGACGCAACAAAGCAAACGTCGCGTCTTGATAGTTTAACCATTTCTCGCCGAACGCCGCATAGGCGCGCGCCTCGGCCGCGGAATACGCCGCGCGATGCAGCGCTTCGGTCTTGAGGCTGTCATAAGCTTCGATGTTCTTATTGATGCGATCCAGCAACTCTCCCATGAGGTCCGCTTGCGTCTGCTTGCTGGCCGCATCCAGGGCAATGGCATACTGCAATTGATTGATGCGCAAATCCAGCGTGCTGCGCTTCAGCTCGGCAATTGCCAACGCGCGCGGCAAGCGGCTTTGCGCCACTTCGTCGATTTCGGTTTTGACCGCCTTCATGCGATTAAGGGAAACGATGTTGGCGGTCGCCATTAAAACGAGAATCACGCCGAAGCCGAGCAGTTGCTTCGCGCCAAGTTTGAGATCGCGAAAACTCATGGCTATTTTTCAGGCGAGGTGATGACCAAAAGCGTTTTGACTTCCGGCGTGATTTTGCTCAAGCTCACAAAACCGAGCGCACCGGAAGTGCTTGCGACTTTTTTCAACATCTCTTCTTCGGATTTAACCGCGAGCGGCTCGCCGCTTTCGCCCATCAGCATTTTTTTGAGCCAGAGCGATTTCATACGCGAGGCCGTCATGCCGAGAAATTTATAAAAAGCGTCTTTCGCCGCGCTTGTCAGTTTCAAATCCACCACGGCCACGGCAATGCTTTTATCCCACTGCTTCATCTCGTACGAATAAAAATCGCGCAACTGCGCTTTGCTTAAGGAGTCCAGCGGAACGTCTTTATTGGCGATGACGGCAACTTGCGCGGAGGCGTTCGCGGCCCACAACGCAAGGGCGAAACAAAAAAGTCGTAGATTTTTTTTCATATTCAAAACCTCACCGAAACGGCGCAGTACGTATAGTTGAACGTTTTGTCTAGCGCATGGCCATTGCGCTCAAAATAAACATTTGCCGATTGCAATTTAAACACCACCATGTCATTGGCCTCATAAGTTAGCCCTAGTGTGGGAACTTGAAAACCTTGCTCCCACAGCGGCAAAAGATTTTCATGCGCATCCCAATAACTCACGTAGGCCAACACGCGTTCGGAGAGATGATAGCCCAGCGTGGCGTAAAAAAAGCGTTTATCAAAATCGGCCCGCGTCGCGCCAAAGTCGTAAGCCACGTGAATGTACTCGGCTTCAAAAAACCATTTCTCCGCCAGATAAGAAAGATCGGCGCCAATCCGTTTTTGCGCCACGCTTTCAAATAGATCCGCGGGAAAGCTGAACTGTGGAAAGCGGATTTGCAGCGAATCGCGCAAAACCTTCGCGTTGAATTTGTCGATTGTGGCGGAGAAACCCGCTTTGAAAAAGCCGTGGCGCATGCCGAGCCGGCCGCCGAGGAGGAACGTGCGCGTGGTGTCGACGCCGGTCACGCCGCGACGCGGATCGGTGTTGATGCTGGGGCTGTTGCCGAGATAAAGCGCATAGTCCCATTTCGCGGCGCGCATTGGAATGAAGCCATAGGCTTGCACAAACGCACGCTGCGGCGCGAACTCCTCCGTGCCCACCACTTCGCTGAACGAGCTTTCATAAACCACCGGCCGAATGATATACGGCAACAGCGGCGTGCGATTCTTGATCTCGTTCAAGTGATTGAACGTCGGCGTGAGCAAGCCGAGCTTGAGCTTGAATTGGTTGCTGCCAGTGTAATTCACCCACGCTTCCTCCAATGAAAACGCGCCCCAATTGCGCTGCGAGGAATAGGAATTGACCACTTCGAAATTCACGAAGGCCGACCAATTTTGCACGACCTCTTTTTGCAAAAACAGATTGAGCTGTTGTAGCGTGAAAGTTTTCAGATTGCGCTCAATGGTTGCATCCTTCTGATGGCCGAACGCGGCTTGAAAATAGCCGAAGACCTTTAAATCTTTTTTTTCATCCTGCGCCAAGACCTGTGTGCCGCAAAAGAGCAGCAGCGCAGCAAAGATGGCTTTGTGCCTCATCATTCGACTCCGCATAAAATTTCAAACGCGATGCTCGTGTCCGCCGGAACTGTCATTCCGCAGAAATCTTTTTTAACTCTAGGCAATGGCTCCTGCACGCAAAAGATGACGCCAACGATACACGCGTAGTCACGCCTTCATGCCTGCAATGTGAACTAGCGCCCAACGCCTGCGGGCGTCACGACGAACGTTTATTTCACTCCTTCTCCAACTCCGCGGCCACCGCTTCAACGTGCGCCGACAAATTCAACAGCGCTTGCGCCACGCGCGCCACTTGCGCATCGAACGCGTGCCATTGCTTTTGCTCGAGCGCTTCGCGCACCCCCGGAATGGTCTTCACGCCATAGCCGGTGTAAAAGCCCGGCGCGTAGATTTGGTGTTTGAACCACGGACGCTTGGGCAGGCCTTCGCTCGCCGTGAGCAAGCGCTCGGCTTGCAAAAGTTTTTTGTTCAATCCCACCGGTAAAGCCTTTTTGCTTTCGCGGAATTTATTCGTGGCTTTGCTATAACGCTCCGCGCTCCGCGTGAGAGTCGCGTTCGCGTTTTCCAGCGGAGCAAAATTCAAATACGGCGGCACGTCTTCCATTTTCGGCGCAAGCCGCGGCGCGCGCGGATCGTTGGTCGCGGCAAATACGCCTTCTTCAATTTGATTATTGCGCTCAATGATCTCTTCGCGTTTACTGGCGGCGAGCTTCTTCAACTCGTCGAGATATTTGCCAATCGTCTCCGCGAGATTGGTGAAATCATAAGGCAACATTTCAGCTTCGGCGAAACGCATCGCCGCGAGTCCCGCGGTTTTCGCGAGCGCGCGGCCGTAAACAAAATTCGTGTCGGCAAAGTTTGTGAACCAATGAAAGCTGTCGTAGATCGAATGATAAATGCCGCCGCCGCCCTCGCCGCCATAGCCGAGGTTCAACGAAGCAATGCCGAGATGATCGATGAAGGCGGTATAATCCGAGCCGGAGCCGAGCGCGCCGATGCGCAAGTCCGCACGGCTGCGAAACTCTTTGCGCGCTTCCGGCATGCCCGCTTGCGCGATGCCGCGCAATTGGCTGCGCTTCCACGCATTGAGTTTGGTTTCAGGGTCTTCAATCTCTTTGGCCACGCCGTTGATGAACTTCTCCAACGAATGCGAGCCGGCCGCGCCGAAATAACCGCGGCCATTGCCGTCGGTGTTGATATAAAGCGCGGCCTTTTGCTTCAACTCTTCCGCATGCGTTTCCGCCCATTCCGTTGAGCCGAGCAAGCCTTGCTCCTCCGCGTCCCACGCGCAATAGATGAGCGTGCGTTTCGGCTTCCAACCTTGTTTGAGCAAGACGCTAAACGAGCGCGCTTCTTCCAAGAGTGCAACCAGGCCGGAGATTGGATCTTCCGCGCCATTCACCCAACCATCATGATGATTGCCGCGAATGATCCATTCGTCGGGATATACCGCGCCGGGAATCGTCGCGATCACATCATAGATCGGTTTAATATCCCAATTGAATTGCAGCTCGAGATGCACCTTTGCCGGGCCAGGGCCAATGTGATATGTAATCGGCAATGCGCCGCGCCAATTTTCCGGAGCCACCGGACCCTCGAGCGCATCGAGCAAAGGCTGCGCATCGCCATATGAAATCGGCAACACCGGAATCGCGGTGAAAGTTTTGACCTCTTTGCGCTCAAGCCGCTTCGCATTCGCCGTTGCGCCGATGCCGGGCGTGAGCGGATCGCCGGGATGCGTGGGCATGTCCATCACGCTGCCGCGCTGCACGCCGTCCGAAGGACGATAAGGACCTTTAGGATACACGTCGCCTTCGTGATAACCGTCATCAATCGGATCGGAATAAATGATGCAACCGACCGCGCCATGCTCCGCGGCAACCTTGGGCTTGATGCCGCGCCACGAGGCGCCGTAACGCGCGATGACGATGCAGCCTTTGACGGAGATGCCCATGCGCTCCAACTCTTCGTAATCCGAGGGAATGCCGTAATTCACATACACGAGCGGCGCGGTCACGTCGCCGTCAATCGAGTACGCATTGTATGTAGGAAGTTGTTCGCTCTGTTGGTTGGAAGTAGGATCCGCGGCGAGCGCGGGTTCTTGCAGTTTCAAAACGAATTTGGTGGGCGCGATCATTTCCACCACGCGCTCTTTGGGCGTGGGAAAAAGCACGTTGAAAGTTTCAATGCGCGCGTCAAGTCCCCATTCTTTGAATTTGGCGAGCAGCCATTCCGCGTTGTCTTTGTCATAAGGCGAGCCGAGGTGATGCGGCCGCGCGGAGAGGCGCTGCATGTATGCGCGCATGAGTTTGGGATCGGGTTGCGCGAGAAATTCTTTTTCCCAATCGCGGGTTTGTGAAAACAGATTGCCGCATAACAAAGCCACAAACGCAAAGCGAGACCACAAACGCATAGCTCCTCCTCGGGTGATTTGAAATGAGCGCTTAAGAAGAACGCTTTCGACAACTTTGCTTATGTGAAGGTAAAAATTCCGGCGTGAAAGTCAAACTTTCTCATTGCCATCCTGCGCCGGAGGCGTTATATTTTGATGCGAACCTTTTTTCTTTCTCAATATCCAACCCTCGGAGGTCAAAAATGATAAGCGAACTGCAATTGCAATTGCCCGACGAAGTGCGGGCGGAAGAAGCGCAATTCTTGTTAGCCGTAAAACTTTACGAACTGGGGCGGATCTCTTTGGGGCAAGCGGCGCAATTGGCCGGCTATTCAAAAGCTACGTTCATGGAATTGCTAGGCCGGCAGGGTGTGGCTGTGTTCGATTACCCGGCACAAGATCTTGAGCGCGAGATGAAACTATGAGCGAAAATGCCGTGAGTGACAGCGCGTGCCTGATCGGGCTTGAGCGCATCGGGCGCTCGGAGGTACTCGCCGACAGTTTTGATACGGTCTACATTCCTCCCGCCGTGGAAAGAGAACTAGGCTACAAATTGAATTGGCTGATCGTTCAGCCAGTGCGCAACTTTGCTTTTGTGAAAACCCTGCGAATGCAACTTGGCGAAGGTGAATCCGAAGCCATGGCCCTTGCCGTTGAGTTAGGCGAGTTGTTGGTGTTGGATGATAAAAAAGCACGAAGGATCGCGCAACAAATCGGGATAGAAATAATTGGAACGGTTGGGGTTTTGTTGCGGGCGAAGGCAAGGGGCGTTATCTCTGAAATCAAACCGGTTCTCAACGAGTTGAATGCCGTGGATTTTCGCATCAGTCCAAAGCTATATCAGCAGGCATTATTTCTGGCCCAGGAAAATTGAAATCAAACGATCATTCTTCCCGCCCAACCTTCATCTCGAAAAGCAAGCGCCATTTGCTCTACTTCAAAATGGGAAACGGAAGCCACATCGTACCCCCCTGCTGATCCATGGGAAGACCGGGGGA